>CAKQWL010000086.1 GCA_934278965.1 uncultured Clostridia bacterium
GGTTTTTGATGAGAAAAATGAAAAAAAGCAGAGCCCTGTGCGTATGTCTTGCAGCACTCCTGCTTGCGGGAAGCGGATTGCTCGGGGTTCGCCAATACCGAAGTCCGGAACGTTCGATCGATGTTCGAAACGGACAAGGACAGAATCTGTCCTTCGGGATGGAAAAAATGGCTGCGGCACCAGCTCCGGGCGGAAGCGATGAGGCGGGGGACGACGGAAGCGGACTGGCGATTGCGGCGAAAAGTGCTGTCCTAATGGATGCCGGGTCCGGTGCTGTGCTTTTCGGACAAAATGAAAAAAAGGAACTTGCGCCGGCTTCTGTTACCAAGATTATGACGATGCTTTTGGTGTTGGAGGCTGTGGATGCCGGGAAAATCAGTCTGGAGGATTCCGTGACGGTCTCGGAGCGCGCGGCCGGCATGGGCGGGTCACAAATGTACATGGAGCCCGGTGAGCAGCACACAATGGAAGAACTGATGAAGGGCATTGCGATGGTCAGCGCGAATGATGCCTGCGTAGCGGCCGCGGAGCATATCAACGGAAGTGTAGAAATTTTCGTTGAGAAAATGAATCAGCGCGCGGCGGAGCTTGGGATGGAAAATACGCATTTTGTCAATACCAATGGACTTCCGGCTTCGAATCATTACAGTTCGGCGTATGATATTGCTTTGATGTCCAGAGAATTGCTTGCGCATGCCGACGGGCACAGCTGGTTTACGACATGGCAGGATACGATCAAGGTGGGACTCCCTGGAAAAGAGACGGAATTTGGACTTACGAATACAAATAAACTGATCAAGCAGTATCCGGGGGCTATCGGGCTGAAAACAGGATACACCAGTGATGCAGGCTACTGCCTTTCCGGCGCGGCAAAACGGGAAAATATGACATTGATTGCTGTCGTGATGGGATGTGAAACAAGCGCCGTTCGATTGGCGGAAATCAAACAGCTTTTGGATTATGGTTTTGCCAATTATGACACGGTGCTTCTCAGCCGTAAAGGTGAGTCTGTGGAGAAAGTTTTCCTGCCGAAGGGATCGCCGCAGGAAGTCGATGCGGTCTCACCGGAGGAAATATCCGTACTGATTCAAAAGGATAAGCCCGCCTCGGTTACCGCAGAAGCCATCTTGTATCCGAATCCGGAGCCGCCATTAAAAAAGGGCGATATCATTGGAGAACTCCGCATTTTGAAAGATGGGGAGGAAGTAGCAGTAAAGCCGCTTGTGAGCGATCGAGATGTCCAAAAGGTCGGTGTGAAGGAAATGTATCAGCGAGTTCTTCGGACCCTTTTTGAAGAATAAATGGCATCCTGCGTGTCTTTGCATATACTGTAATGACAGGAGGGATCCTATGAAAAAGGAATATATCCTTGCTTTTTCTTCCTTTTACAAGGCGGCTTACGCGCAGGAAAAGCTTGCGGAGCGGGGGATTCGATCAACGGTAAAAAAACTGCCTCCGGAGCTGATGCGTTCCTGCGGGTATGCGCTGTATCTTTATACAGCATCGATTGAAAATGCCGCAGCGATTTTGAACGATTGGGAGATTGATTTTCGCGGAGCTTACGAAGTGATAAGCAGCAACGGCAAAATCACGTATCAAAGAGTTTTATAAGAATAAAAATAAGGAAAAGCAAAATAAAATAAGTGCCGCGGTGAAAATCGCGGCATTTCCGCTTTTTGAAAAGGCGTTGCCCGGCAGAAACGGACCGTATATAATGATGATATATTCTAAAAAACACAATCAATCTAGGAAAGAATGAATGAAATACTTTTTTGTGATGAATCCGTCTTCCGGAAAGAAGAATGGGAAAGGCAGCTTGGAAGATCAAATACGACGGATCGGAACGGAAGAAGGGGCGGACTTTGTTATTTACAAAACCAGAGAAAAAGGGGATGCCGAGCGTTTTGTCCGGGAAGTGTGCGCTCAATATGCGGAGAGTGGAGAACCCCTTCGTTTTTTTGCCTGTGGAGGGGACGGAACGGTAAATGAAATTGTGAACGGCAGTATATCCGCGGAAAATGCGGAATTCGGTATTATACCGGTCGGAACGGGAAATGACTTCGCGAGAAATGCAGGCAGCCTGGCGGCATATTTTGATATTCCAAAACAGCTTCACGCGGAAAGCGTGCCGATTGATTTCATTCTTTTAGAAAACGAATGTCAGGGAGAAACACAAATCCGGTATGCGGTCAACATGATCAACATCGGTTTTGATGCGGAAGTCGTGGGAGAGGCTGAAAGGCTGAAAGGAAGGATACCGCTGCCGGGTCCGCTCTCTTATCTGGCCGGCGTGGCAGCCGTGTGGGTTCGGAAGAAAACCATACGGCTTTCGGTTGAATGGGAAGGAGGCGGCGGTTCCTTCCGCTCATTCTGCGGCAGTCTGCTTCTCTGCACTGTTGGAAACGGAATGTTCTGCGGCGGCGGTATCTGCGCGCTGCCGCTGGCAGTGGTGAATGATGGTTTGCTGGATGTCAGCATTGTCGGGGATATTTCGCGGGGAACCTTTCTCCGTTTTTTCCCTGCTTATCGAAAAGGAACGCATCTTCAAGACGGAGAAAGGCGCGGAATCGTTTCCTACCGACAGACGAAAGAGGTCGTGATTCGTTCGATGCAGGATGATCCGTTCTTCATCTGCGCGGACGGAGAAGTGGGGCGGTCCGAAAAAATCCGTCTTCGGGTCCTGCCCGGAAAAGGAAGGTTCGTCCTTCCTTTATCCGAGCCACTTTTTCATCGTTTCAAAGAGGGACTGCATGTGGATCGGTTTTGAAATATGTTCGCACATTCCGGCATCGGTGGATTTGCGGATATCATCCGGATAAACATTCGCCGTCATCGCAAAGATCGGAATGGAGGAAACATCCTCGCGAGGAAGCCTGCGGATAGAGCGAGATGCTTCACAGCCGCTCATAACGGGCATCCGCAGGTCCATCAAGATCAGATCAAAATGATGCAAAGGGGAGGCCGCGACCATTTCGAGGGCTTCGCGTCCGTTTTCGGCACATTCGACCTCGGCTCCGGTCATGGAAAGCATGTCACAGGCAAGATCCCGATTGATGTCATTGTCCTCCGCCAAGAGGATTCTTTTTCCGCGGAAATCGTAAGCGACAGGGGGCTGCGGCATATTTCGCTCTTCCGGCAGATCGGACGGCGTTTTGTTTGCGGCCGCGTTTTCCTGTGCTTTCGCGGCATTCTCCTTTTTTTTGAACAGCAAGATGTCATTCGCCCGTATCGGCTGCTGTCTTTTCATGGCGAGTGCCACGGTAAAACGAGAACCGGAGCCCTGTCTGCTTTCCACCTTGATGTTGCCATTCATGATATGGATGATGTGATAAGCAATTGCCATTCCAAGTCCTGTTCCCTGAATTTCCGGACGGCATCCCGTTTCGTCGCGGGAAAATGGCTCAAAGATGTGATCGATAAATTCCGGACTCATTCCGCAGCCATTGTCCTCAAAGACAAATTCGTAGACGGAAAGATCATTGTAATTACAGTCCTTTTCATAGACAGATACCGTAATTTGGCCGCCCCGAGGCGTATATTTAACCGCGTTTGAAATAAAGTTCAGAAAGCACTGCTGCAATCTGGCACCGTCACCGACGACATCGGCATGTCGGATTCCGGAAATATTCACGCGGAGCTCCTGCTCCTTTAACTGCGTCTGCGGCTGAATCATCAGGATCAGGTTGCTGATCAGGTGATAAAGATTGAAGTTTTCTTCTGTCAGTATAAAGCGTCCGGATTCGATCCGGGACATATCAAGAATTTCATTGATCAAATCCATCAGATGCTGTGAGGACAGACTGATTTTATCGAGGTACATCTGCAGCTTGGCCGGATCATGCGTGCAGGTGCGCGCAAGGGAGGTCATTCCGATAATGGCGTTCATCGGAGTTCGCAGATCATGACTGACGCGGGAGAGGAAATCACTCTTAGCGGCGTTCGCCTGTTTCGCGGAGGCAAAGGCTACATGCAGCGCGTCAATTCTGCGCTGCTCTTCATTTTTTTGACAGCTGATATCGCTGCATGTGAAAAGATACGATTCGACATGGTCGTCGTGCATAGAAGCGAGAATGATCGTGGCGCGAACCCAGAGATGCTCTTTATTTTCCGCGGTGACAAGGCGCAGATCCAGCGTTTCCGATGGATGCTTCCAGTGCAGAGCGGTAGAAATCCGCTTTGGGTCAATAAAGCGGAGATAGCTCTCCTGATGTTCCGGCACGATAAAGTCTAACGCATGGCGGAATGCCGTTTGGAAGAAAGCGTTTGCTTTGATGACGCTGCACGTCTCAGATGAAATGCAGACGCGTACGATATAGGAAAAACTGTTTGTGATACTGTTGAGCACCTCGCGATACTCTGCAACCTGGACATTCGAGCGAGAGGATCGTATTCTGTCGGTTGCTTTTTTGTGTAAATACTTCATCTCATTCCCATTCCCTTTCTTGGTTCGAACGGACACAGAGCATAGCCGTTCACTTTTCATTAGGAATTATGACATATTTCATATTGCGGCACAATCCGGAATGAAGCGACACTTCTCGCCAAAATGCGACAAAAAGTGCCCTGACTCTAAAAAAGAGCCAGGGCATTTCAAGAATTTTTTAGGGAATTATGGAGGATTTGCTCCTATTCTGCGTATTGCTTCGCTTTTTCAAACTCGTCGTAAACAGCTTCAGACGGCCGTTTCGTCAAAAGCGACACGATCACAATCACAGCGGAAGAGAAGAGGAACGCCGGCAGCAGTTCGTAAATGGCAAAAGCGCCGCCAAGCGTCGAAATTTTAAGCTTCCACAAAAATACCATGGAAGCGCCGGCAACCATTCCGGATACCGCACCAGCATAGGTCGTGCGTTTCCAGAAGAGGGAGAACAGCATCAGCGGACCGAAAGTGGCGCCGAATCCGGACCACGCGAAGGATACGATGTCGAAGATGACACTTTGCTCATCCCACGCGATGATAATACCGATCAGGGTCACAAGAACCAGCATGATCCGGGAGATATTCATCACGGAACGATCGTCCGCTTCTTTTCCGGTCACTTTGGTGTAGAGCGCTTTCGCCCGAGGAGATACCTCATAGATATTCTTCGCAATTGCGGAAGACGCAATCAGAAGGTAGGAAACCGAGGAGCTGATGGTCGCGGCGAGGATGCCGGCCATTACGATTCCCGCCAGGAAAGCAGGAAGCAGCGCGTGGGAAAGCGTAATGAAAACATTTTCTGCGCCGGATTTGCTCAGGAGAAGCGCCTCTGTCGGGAAGAGTGCTCTTCCGACAATACCGATGGTTACGGCCGCAAAAAGGGAAATCAGCACCCATACCGTTGCGATACGGCGGGATTTTTTCAATTCATCGACCCTCCGGATCGCCATGAAGCGCAGGAGTACCTGCGGTACGCCGAAGTATCCGAGCCCCCAGGAGGCGTTGGAGATAATCATCAGGAATCCATAGGAACCGGCAGCTCCGAAGAGCGGCGCTCCGTCCGCAATCTGCTGCGTTCCGTCCGCTCCGACAACCGGGGTAGCAATCCCGGTGAGGGTCAGATAGCCCGGAATCGCCCGCGCATTATCCAGAACGGCTGTCACACCGCCGGCGGAAATCGTTCCGCAGATCAGAATTACAGAAAGCGCTCCGATCATAACGATTGCCTGCATGAAGTCGGATGCGCTCTCGGCAAGGAAGCCTCCGAGGTAAGTATATACAACGACGAATGCCGCGCCCGCAATCAGCATGGCATGGTACGGAAAACCGAACAAGGTGCTGAACAGCTTCCCGCATGTGACGAAACAGCTCGCCGCATAGACGGTAAAAAAGACTAAAATAAACAGGGCGGAAAGCGTCATCAAGGTATTTCGCTTCTCATGATAACGATTGCTGAAAAATTCCGGTACGGTAATCGCATTTCCGGACACAGCCGAGTATTTGCGCAGTCTTTTGGCAACAATCAGCCAGTTGATATACGTGCCGAGCGCCAGCCCGATAGCAGTCCACGCGGCATCAGCGATTCCGCACCAGTAGGCGACACCCGGAAGCCCCATCAGCAGCCATCCGCTCATATCCGAGGCCTCGGCGCTCATTGCCGCGACCCATGGGCCGAGGGAGCGGCCGCCGAGAAAATAGTCCTCACTGCTTTGATTGGCCCGTTTCGAAAAATAGAGCCCAATCCCGATGACAATCAGCATATAAGCGGCCATCGCGATGAAAATCTGTAATTTGTCGTTCATAGTTTCCTCCATTTTATAAAATACACAACGCTCTCATTATATTCGAACGAAAAAGTAATGTAAAGAAAGATTTTTACCGCATTCGAATTGACGGAAAAAACAGAATATGTAATAATTATAGAAGAATGAGAAAGGAGTCAGAAAGGATAAAGCTTTATGAATTTTATGGAAGAAAACAGTAAACTGCCTTTAAGCGGGATTCGTGTAGCGGAGCTTTCAACGGTTGTTGCGGCGCCGACCACGGCAAGAATGCTTTGCGCCTACGGCGCGGAGGTGATCAAGATTGAAACCTCGTACGGGGATGAACACCGGCGAACCGGAACCTTTGAAAAGGTACCGTGCCGGGATGATCTGAATCCTCTTTTTGCAATCAATAACAGCAATAAGACCTTCACCTCCATCAACATCAAGTCGGAAGCGGGACGGGATGCGCTGATGCGGATTTTGGAAAATTCGGATGTCTTTTTAACGAATGTGCGGGCGGCCTCGCTCCGCCGGCTCGGACTGGATTACGATACGCTGAAAGAAAAGTTTCCGAAACTGATTTACGCACATTTTACAGGGTATGGCTCGGCCGGTCCGGACGCCAACGACCCGGGTTTTGACAGCACGGCCTTCTGGCTTCGTTCCGGCGGGCAGGCGGAGTGGCAGGTAAAGGGTTCCTATCCTTTCACGCCGACTTACGCGTTTGGTGATATGGCGACAAGTTCAACCTTCCTTTCCGGAATTCTGATGGCGCTGCTCGGAAGAGAAAAAACCGGTAAAGGCACAAAAGTAGAAACATCCCTTTTGGCAAGCGGTATCTGGTGCAATGCCATCGGAGTGGTAGAAACGCAGTTTGAACGGAAGCATCTCAACCCGGAGCCGGAGAAGCGAACCGACCCTCTCAGCGGGTATTACCTGTGCAAGGACGGACGCTGGATCGGAGTGTATGAGAATGACTATTACCGCGACAAGGACAAATATTTCAAAGCGCTCGGATTGGAATCGATGATCGGCGATCCGCGGTTTGAGACGACTGCCGCGCTGCAAAAGACCGGAAGCCTCCGGGAGATGCTGGATCAGTTTACGGAAAAATTCAAGAGCAAGACCAGTTTTGAATGGAGAGAAATTCTTATCAAAGAAAGTATCTCCTGCGAAGTGATGCGGGAAATGAATGCTATTTCAAAAGATCCGCAGGCACTGGAAAACGGATATATTGAAGAACTTCAATTTGAGGACGGCACAAAAGTGATGATGCCGTGCCCGCCGATTTTTTTCAGCAACTACGAGAGAAAGCCTTACGATACGACAGGGCCTCTCGGACGGGACACGGATCGCGTTTTTCAGGATCTGGGATACAGCGAAGAGGAGATCCAAAAGTTGAAAGAGGAAGGAGCTATCCGATAAAAAGGAGGATCCGTCCGGAAAAGGAGGAAGCAGCATGATTTATAAAGAATTCCGAGATTTGAAGTTGTCCGCGCTGGGAATGGGAACCATGCGTCTTCCGCTCATCGACGGAAATGACGCGGAGATCGATCGGAAAACAACCGAAAAAATGATCGCGTACGCGATGGAACAGGGAATCAATTATTACGATACGGCATGGGGATATCATGCGGGAAATTCGGAACGGGTAATCGGAGAGGCCTTAAAAAAATATCCGCGAGAGAGCTTTTATCTCGCAACGAAATTTCCGGGCTATGATTTGAAGAATATGGATAAGGCAGAAGAAATCTTCGAGAAACAGCTTGCCAAATGTCAGGTGGACTATTTCGACTTCTACTTGTTTCACAATGTTTGTGAAATGAATATCGATGCGTATCTGGATCCGAAATATGGGATTAAGGAATATCTGGTCAAACAGCGTGAGGCCGGGAGAATCCGTCATCTCGGGTTTTCCGTTCACGGCACACTGGAAACGATGAAGCGCTTCTTGGCGGAATACGGAGACTGCATAGAATTCGCTCAGGTACAGCTGAACTTCTTTGACTGGGAATTTCAGGATGCGAAAAGCAAGGTGAAGGTCCTGAATGAACGGAATATTCCGGTATGGGTGATGGAGCCGCTGCGCGGCGGAAAACTGCTCAACCTGAGAGATGAGTATCGCGCCAAACTGGAAAAAGCAAGACCGGGAGAGAACGCAGCCGCGTGGGCTTTCCGCTTCCTGCAGGCGACGGAAGGGGTTACGATGATCCTGTCCGGGATGTCGACACCGGAGCAGCTGGAAGAAAATATCCGGATTTTTAATGAAAATAAGCCGCTCAGCGCCGATGAAAAGGACCTGCTTCTCGGGATTGCAGAGGAAATGAGGACCCGAAGGACCTTGCCATGTACGGCATGTCATTATTGTACCAGCCACTGTTCGCAGGGGCTGGATATCCCGTGGCTGATCTCACTTTACAATGAGCAAAGCTATACAGAGGGCGGTTTTATTGCGCCGATGGCGCTTTCTTCTCTTCCGAAGGAAAAAAGACCGGGCGCCTGCATCGGCTGCCGCAGCTGTGAAGCAGTCTGCCCGCAGAACATCAAAATCTCCGAAGTGATGGCGGATTTTGCCGCGCGGTCGTGAACGGAAGCGAACGAGGCAAATCCGTCGAAAGAGTGAAAAAAGAATGAAAGAGGAAAGAAAGGAATAAGGGCGAGAACATGACGAAAAAGCGAAACAAATTCTTTATCGGGTTTCTGTCGTTGGTGCTGATACTCACCATGATGCCGCTCTCAGCAGCACCGGCACGCGCGGAGACCGGAGTGGGTGTAAACCTTTATATTATTGAGGACACGACATCCGATAATCCTACATTGGTCGACTCTTCCGGAAGCGGCGCAGGCTGGAGCTGGGATAAGGACAGCGCGACGCTGACCTTGAACGGCTTCAACGGTTCCTATATCGAGGCGGACGGCGCTGTTCAAGCTCAAGGGCACCAATAAAATCACGGCACGGAGCGATAAGGGATATGGCGTTGTAGCCGATGGAGTGATTACCATTGACAAGACCGCAAATGATAAAACAGATAAGCTCATCATCGAGAATAGTGCGATGAACCGAACGAGTGGGTTTTATGCAATCGCCGGGCACAGCAGCAATTATAAAGACACTCTTTTGAATGGCGGCAGCGTGGAAATCCGCATTACCAATAGTGCTTCCGGAGAAGTACATGGAGGCCATTGTGTGTACCTGTACGGAAACGCGAACCTAAAAATGACACTGAACGGAGATAAAGTAACAGGAGCGGATCAAATAAGGAGTTATGGAAATGGCAATGTGACTCTCAACATCAGCGGAAGAGCGGAAGCGGATGGAACGCTTTTTTTGGGAGTAAGCGGAAGCGGACAAATCAATATTTCCGCGGATGTAAACGGAAACCCTTTAGAGGCGGTTGCTTTTTCAATTGAGCCAGTGCACAAGATTCAATTAGAGTCCGGCGGGAAGATTGTCGCGGTTGGGAAAATCAGCCAGGCGAACTTTTACGATACTCCGCTCATAGAAGACAGCGTAAAGACTGAGCCTGCGAAGCGGGTGATCAAGGTATTCACATCGGACATTTATCATTTCTGGTACTGCGATGAAAACGGCAATAAGCTGAGCGGGATGACCTTCGAATACGCTGCGACACCACAGCCGCTTGCCTTTTCCAATCCGGATGGAATGTTTGACATTCCGGAAAGCCAGGTAGGGACGCAAATCAAAAGAATCTATCTGAAGCAAGGACTGAATTCCAGAGATGCGGTATTGAGCCTGAAAGAAGGAAGTGTGCTGCCGGAGGGAATCACTATGGACGCTAAAGGCTACATTTCCGGAACACCGACGGCGGCGACACCGGCGGGAACGGCGACCATTGTGGCCACTCGGGAGGGCTCTGCATCACTGGAGTTTACCATCAAGTATGGTGAGGTTAAGGTGAAGAATCCGGTAACGGGAGTTTCTCTGGATAAAAAGGAGCTGGTAATCAACCAAAAGGCTTCTGCAACCTTGACGGCAACCGTTACTCCTCCCGATGCCAGCGACGCAAAAACCAACTGGAAGTCCGGAGATACCTCCATCGCACAGGTGACCTATCAGTCGGGAAACAGCAATGTTGCGGAGGTTACCGGCGTTGCGGCCGGAACGACAACCATCACCGTTACAACCAGGCAGGGCGGTATGACAGATCACTGCATGGTTTATGTCAAGGAAAAACAACCGGCGGCAGGGATTGATTATGACAAGGAATTGCTGACAGGACTGGAAAACGGAGGAACCTACCGGGTAAGCGCGTCCGGGCTCACAGCGCAGGTATTTACCGCGTCCGGAACCACGAAAGCAATCGATCCGAGCTGGCTTGGCAAAACTCTTGCCATCGTAAGAACCAACGCGGAAGTGAAATGCGAAAGCGACGCACAGAATCTTGAGATTCCTGCCCGGGAAGCGGCGCCGGCTGCAGTCGGAGCCGTCGATACCTCACACGCGGCAGCCGCGGATGGTAAGATTACGGGAGTTACAAGCGCAATGCAGTATCGTAAGCAAGGGGAAACTGCATGGAAAGGCATCACCGGAAGCGAAGTGACCGGTCTTAGCAAGGGAACCTATGAAGTCCGGCTGAAAGCAACGAGCAGTGCCTTTGCGGGAAATATAAAGGCGGTCACCATTGGAAGTGCGGCGCTGACCTTCACGCACAGTGCGGCCTTCGATATCCCGTCCGGCACGGTCGGTACAGCGATTACGGCGATTGATGTCAGCAGCGGAGTGAAAGGCGGCACGAAGCCGTATACCTTCTCCAAGACAGCCGGTCCGACGTGGCTTACGGTATCCGCAAGTGGCCGCATCAGCGGAACTCGTCCGGCAGGAGAAGCTGCGGCGACAACCATGACCATCAAAGTTACCGACAGCGCGTCCGCGAGCAAGGAAATTTCCGTTGCGGTGGGGGCGGTCACCAAACCGGCCGGTTACACGATTACAGGCCGGGTCGTGAGTCAGAATTCGAAAAATGCCGTAACGGTCAAGCTGTATACCGCGGGTCATGCGGGAGAAGCCGCTTGGGAGAAGTATACGGCGGCTGTGACTCAGGCGGGAGCCGCGACCGGTGTGATCGGAGACTTCACCTTTCATGCTGTGGCTTCGGGCAGTTACGATCTCGTAATCACCAAGACCGGACACCTGGTCTATACGGTGAAGAATATCGCGGTCGTAAGCTCGAACATCGATTTGACGACGAACTCGAACCCGGCAATCCGCAGTATGACGCTTCTGTGCGGAGATATTACAGGAGACGGACTGATCAATACGGACGATTTGAACCTCATTTGGAATGTGGCGAACTACAACCGGCCTCAATCGGAGGCGGTGAACAAAATAACGGATTTGAACGGCGACGGCAATGTGAATACGGACGATTTGAATATTGTTTGGAACGCCGCGAATTACAACAAATCCGCGAAGAGAGACTGTACGGTCACTTTCTAAAGGATGAAAACCATAGAGAAACAGGAGGAAAAAATGAGCAATCATATCGGAGCGCTTGACGCCGAAAAAGGAATGATCGCTGAGAGCGTGCTGCTTCCGGGAGATCCTTTGCGGGCAAAATATATCGCGGAAAACTTTCTTGAGGAACCGAAGCTTTATAACGAGGTTCGCGGGATGCTCGGTTTTACAGGACGCTACAAAGGGGTGCCGGTGTCTGTGCAGGGAACAGGAATGGGAATGCCTTCGATGGGGATTTATTCCTGGGAGCTGATGGAGAGTTACGGTGCGCAGCGTCTGGTAAGAGTCGGCACGGCAGGCTCGTTCCACGAAGATGTTCGGGTACGGGATATCGTGATTGGGGTATCGGCTTCAACGGATTCCAATTACGCGCATACCTTCGACCTCCCGGGCACTTACGCACCGACTGCGAGCTTTGACCTTCTTCTCGCCGCGAATTGCGCGGCAGCGGAGCTGGGACTTTCCTGCAAAGCCGGGAACATTCTTTCCGGAGATGTTTTTTACGAGCTTCCGGAAAACTGGTGGCATAAGTGGCAGAAGATGGGAACTCTGGCGGTAGAAATGGAGGCGGCGGCGCTGTATATGAATGCCGCATACTTGAAACGGGAGGCATTGACGATTTTAACGATATCCAATCATTTTGTTACCGGAGAAGAGACCAGTAATGAAGAAAGAGAGAAGACCTTTACGGATATGATGAGACTGGCGCTCGAAACGGTGACGGCCTAAAGGAACGGTCTAAAGGAACGGCCTAAAGAAATGAAAAGTTCATAAGGAATATGCACCTGAAAGTCCCATCCGCTTTTGAAACGGATGGGACTTTTGATAAACTAAGGATGCTGAGTGACTTAAAATGTGTTCAGAACGGCTTAGATTCGCCCATGAAATGTGCGAAATGGATTGATAATCGCCCGAGTTTTGTGTATAATAAAGTAAAAAACTCATACTGGAGAGTGATTCAGATGTATTTGAAAAGAAAAGTAGATGCTTTCTTAGAGGCATGGAAAGCAGATAAAAACAGAAAGCCCCTTATTGTCAAGGGGAGCCGTCAAATAGGCAAAACGGAATCGATTCTGCATTTTGCTGCCGAGCATTACGAAAATGTGATTGAGATCAATTTTGTCCGTGATGAGAAATACAAGGGAATCATCGCTGACGGATATGCAGCTGCTGACATTATCAAGAACATTTCACTCATTGACCCGGCAAAGAAGTTTGTGCCCGAAAAGACGCTGATCTTCTTTGACGAGATTACGGAATTTCCGGAAATTGCAACATCGCTCAAGTTCTTCTGCATAGATGGGCGGTTTGATGTGATTTGCAGTGGATCAATGCTGGGAGTCCATTACAAGAAGATCGAAAGCAACAGCGTAGGGTATAAAAAAGACTATGAGATGTTTTCGATGGATTTCGAGGAATTCTTGTGGGCAAAGGGTTATGGAGATGACACGGTAAAGAATCTGCTTTCCCACATGAAGAAATTTAAACCTTTGAGCGAGTTGGAGATGAATGTCTTCCATTCGCTGTTTCTGGAGTACAATATCCTGGGTGGAATGCCTGCTGTCGTCGCGGAGTATATCGAGCGAAACACCTTTGAGGGATCGCTTGATACGCAGAAACAGCTCATAGCGGACTATAAAGAAGATATTCGCAAGTATGCCACCGGAATCGATCAAACAAGAATTATCAATGTGTTCAACCGGGTCGCGCCGCAGCTTGCAAGGGAAAATAAAAAATTCCAGATTT
>CAKQWL010000087.1 GCA_934278965.1 uncultured Clostridia bacterium
TGAAATTACACTACTCTCAAACCTCAATTTTCGAGTAAAGCGCCACTACACGCCCGAATTTCACATGATCCTACGCAAACTTAGTGTATTTCACACAAATCTGAATCTATTATATACTCTCTTATTCCTTTCCTCAATCCCATTTGTCGATTTCGGAGAAATAAAAGAATTACCTCATAATGCGCCGCGCATTGCTCCAGATGCGAATAATCTTCTTCTGTTAAATAGGCATCACAGTTGGCCAAAACAAACAGTTCTTTTCCCAAAAGCATGCGCAGCGTTTTAATATAATCTATGAGTTTCCCGGCAAATCTGCCCTCCGGGTCGCGAAGATGCACATCATATTCCCGAAAAAAATCAAGTACACCAAAAGCCTCTTTATACTCAATCTCATATATTCCCGAAAATCTCAGTTGCTCCAGTACCGAAACAATCAGTCCGTTTGCTTCGCTTAAATCTTTTGCCAGATCCTGTTCAAAGGTAAGACCCTCCAATTCCGCAAAAAGCTTTTTCTGGATTTCACGCTTGTTATAGGTTAAATCAAATGGGCTCGTTAGAAGATCGGCATATTTGACCAATTCTTTCTCTTTTTCGCCTTCATAAAAAGCAAAGTGCTCACTTTGTTTTCCCAATTTCTGAAAGAAATCGATTAAAAAGCGCTCAAAAAGCGCCGGATCTTCCAGCACCAGAGATGCCGTCCTGCCCCTTTCCAATTCCATCACAAAGTTAAGCGGACAATAGATGAGCCCCACAAAATCACCACCCGTTCGTCCGTATCGATGACTGTATTCTGCGCACTTCCAACCAGTATCTCCATGCGGGAATACTGCCTTTCGGTAATGACAAGGAGCTGCACCAGTCCCTCTTTCGGTTTGTTGCTCCGTACCAATTTGACAATCGCATCCGCGACCGTCGTGTTCAAAGCCAATTTGCAGTAAACACTCTCCTGCATCATCAGAAATCCCTTTTTGATCAGGAACTTCCGAAAGCCCCGATAAGCACTTTTATGTTCCAATGTCTCTGTCGGCAAGTCGAAAAACACGATCACTCTCATATAAAGTTATCTCAATTGGCTACCATATGAGATTACACTACAGGGTTCAAATAAAGAACTTTCCGAATCGCCCTTTGGGGCTCCACAGGATGTGGAATTTGAAAACTCGCTTTTGGCGGGTTTTTCTTTTTGGCATGCGCTGCGGTCATCGCGCGCCCTTGCGTTTCTGCCTCCATTGTAATACATCTCCCGGAAGTTTTCTATAGACATTTCTGATTTTTCCGTCAATTTTTATCTTTTATTTTTCTGTTTTCACAGGCACCAATTTCGCGGGCACAAATTTATTCCATCGATGCCTCACCGGTGTGTCATCCCCCTCGTTCTTATGCTATAATGAAAGAGAATGGTCCTTTGCCGCGCTTTGGACAGCGGGAAACGGCTTTTACGGTCAACAGACAAAATTTAAAAGGAGCATAAAAAGTACCTTATGAAGACTATACGGATTTATCAGCAAAACGTTACACTTCAAGAGCAAATTTCTCAAATTTTAGCCTGTGAAATGCGCGGAGAAGACCTTCTTCTCGAACTGGATCAGACGATTTTCTTTCCGACCGGCGGCGGTCAATCCTGCGATACCGGAACCCTCTCCGTGCTTTTTCCGGATAACACTCCGGATGCGGAAAACAGCTTTTTCGTGTCGGAGGTCTTTGAGGAAGGCGATCGGATTCTCCATCGGATCCCTGCCGGCGCTTTCAAAACCGCGTCCGGCGAAACACCTGAGACCACTGCTCGTTCTTTTTCCGTGCTTGCCCCGGGTGTGCGCGTTCTTCAAAAGATCAACTGGGACCGGCGTTTCGACAATATGCAGCGGCACTGCGGGGAACACATCCTATCCGGCATGTTTTACCGGGAGTTTGGCGGAGTGAACCGTGGTTTTCATATGGGAGAAGATTCGATGACGATCGACATCCGGCTGGAAGAAAATCCGAATTACAAGACTTTGACATGGGAAATGGCAAAACACGCAGAGCGCTGTGCCAATGAAGTCATCTGGCAGGACGCGCCGGTCACAATCCGCCATTTTGAAAATCGGACGGAAGCGGAGGCCATGCCTCTCCGAAAGGAGCTGACCATCGACGAGGATATTACGATTGTGACGATCGGGGACCCGCAGGACCCTTTCGACTGTGTTGCCTGCTGCGGTACGCATCCGAACAGTGCCGGCAGCGTCGGCCTTATCAAAATTTGGAAAATCGAACCGAACAAAGGCATGTTTCGTGTTTACTGCGAAGCCGGACGACGGGCATACCTCGATTATGAGAAGAAACACGATCTGATTACAGCCATCGGCACCCAATACAGCGCCGGTCCGGACGATCTTCTCAGTAAGCTTTCGGCCGCGGAAGAAAAAAACAGAAAAATCCGCGCAGAACTCGCCTCCGTCCGAAAGATCGTTATCGACAGCAGGATTGCCGAGATCCGGAAAGCTCTGAACGCAGGCGAAGATCTTTCCGAAGCCCCTCTTCTGGTGCGTAAGTATGACGATCTCCCAGCGGACAGTCTCAGTCATATCGGGAAACCGTTTATCGGAAAAACGGACCGTCTGCTCGTCATCGCGGACAAAAAGCTTTCAACTGTATTCCTCTTCTCTGACGGAAAGCACTTTGACTGCGGACAGCTGATCCGGGAAAACGCTGCCATTTACCAGGGCAAAGGCGGAGGACGTGCTGATAATGCCCGCGCGGTCTTTCCTGACGATGAAAAGACGGAGCTTTTTATCGACCTGCTGTCAAAGCACTTGCGATAACAAGGAGAGCCGCCCGTCCGGGCGGCTCTTTTCTGCGTATTTGTCAACCTGCCCATTTTTCCTAAACGCGATATGCCGACCCTTCGGCATCGAGCTTTCCTTTCGCTGCCTCTTCCAGCACACCTTTTTATGTGTTTTCCCCAGTCGCTCCTATATATAGCGTTGTTCGCCTGCTTTTTTACGCATATGTAAGCAACGCCACTATATATGCCGCCATTTTGCTTTTTTATTGCCATATTGCCTATTTTATAGTATAATATATTAAAACATAACCTGAAAGGAATGAGAATGAACAATGGAAACAACTAGAAAATCTGCAAATCCCGGACCTCTCGGGCTTCTTGGCTTCGGTATGACAACGGTGCTTTTAAACCTGCACAACGCCGGCTTTCTCCCGCTGTCTATCGTCATCGTGGCAATGGGCTTCGCACTCGGCGGTCTGGCCCAAATCATTGCCGGAATTTTAGAATTTAAAAATGGAAACACCTTCGGAGGCACCGCCTTTACCGCTTACGGCTGCTTTTGGTGGTCGCTCATTGCCATTTGGAATCCGTTGCTTTCCGAAGCCGGCGATGCGCTTTCGATGGGATTTTATCTCCTTCTTTGGGGAATTTTCACGCTCGGAATGTTTGTCGGCGCGCTGAAGCACAACACGATTACAAAGATTGTATTCGGCTCGCTCGCACTGCTCTTTTTCCTTCTTTCGCTCGGAGATTTTACCGGCAATCACGCCATCACGCTCGCGGCGGGCTTTGAAGGAATTTTCTGCGGCGCTTCGGCGATTTACAGCGCGATTGGTCAGATCATCAACGGCGAATACGGCAAAGACGTGATTCGGCTTTAGTTTTGTCCGGACCGAATACGTCCGGACCGGATATAAGATTCATTGACAGCACTTCGGCGATTGAGTATAATCTAGTTAACAGAGAAATCATAAAATTTCATCTTTATTTTGTGATAAAAGAGGAGGCTCTAAAATGGAAAAAAACAGATTTGACGGTCATGTTGCAATCGTAACCGGCGGCGGCACCGGCATCGGAAAGGCCGTAGCAAAGCAGCTTGCCGCAGAAGGTGCTAAGATGGTTGTCATCCTCGGAAGAAGAGCAGACAAGCTCCAGGATGTCGTCAATGAAATCGGCGCGGACAAGTGCTGCGCGATGGCGGCAGATGTGAGCAAGGAAGAGGATGTCAAGGCCGTTGTTGCGGAGGTTGAAAAGAGATTCGGAAAGATCGATCTCCTTGCGAATATCGCGGGAATTTCCGGTCCAAGCGCTCCGGCAGAGGATTACAGCTTTGAAGATTTTAAGAAGGTCTATGAAATCAATGTATTCGGTACATTCCTGATGATGAAGTACTGCATCCCTGTAATGAAAAAGAATGGCAAGGGTGCTATCGTTAACACCTGCTCCTGCTCCGGCATGAGAGGATACGATCTTGAGATCGGATACGGCTCCAGCAAATTCGCGGTTCTCGGCATGACTATGAACGCTGCCGGTGAAAACGGCAGGACCGGTATCCGCGTGAATTGTTACTCCCCGGGCTGGGTGGACACCGACATGCTTGACGGAATCCTTTCGCAGTATTCCGATGCAGGCGCAGCGCAGGACAAAAACGCGCTCAACAACGGTACGATGGACCGTCCGGGAACTCCGGAGGAAATGTCCGAGGTTGTCTGCTTCCTCCTGTCCGACGAAGCAAGATATGTGAACGGCGCAAACTTCGTCTGCGACGGCGGAAAGACGCTTCAGTAGCCCCAGAAGAAGCAAGAAAACAAAAACCATTTTGCGAAGCCCCGGCTCGCAAACAGCATAAAAACTCGCGGAGTCCCAAAATGGCTCCGCGGTTTTTTCAGAAT
>CAKQWL010000088.1 GCA_934278965.1 uncultured Clostridia bacterium
CAATACTGCTGAAGATATTGTTGTTACCGATGCTGCCGAATTCATATGCTCCGCGCTTTCTCACGCGTCCCATACCGTTTCTTTTATTTTATTTCCACCTCTTACGTTATCGCCGTCTCTTACACATCCCTCATCGTCTCTTCCCCTTTGTTCACACTTTTTACGCGTCCCGCACTGCCTTTTTCATTTTGTCTGTATTGTGGAATCCATCGATTTTTCGAGCGGGACCCTTTTTCGGAAGATTTTCCATGGAATTCGAAACATCTTCCGAAAGCCTCTTGGAAATGGTACGCCCTCCGTCATTTGAAGGGCCAATTCCCGGAAATATACCGATCGGAGAGAACATCGACAGCTGCTCACCCTGCCCGGAATGGAGAAGTTCCTCTCGAATTTTCTCCGGATTTATCGCCAAGCCGCCGTAAAACCTACCGGAACAGGTCAGAAAATACCGCGCGCGCTTCAGCACCACCCCCATTCGCCTCAAGTCCTCATACCGCACCGCGGCGTGCCGCCGCTGCCGCACAATCCGGTAAGCGGAGGTTGTCCCAATCCCCGGAATACGCAAAATATCCTCCAGCGGTGCTTTGTTGATTTCAATCGGAAACCTTTCCATATGCCGGAGCGCCCACATGATTTTCGGATCCAATTCAGCATCCAAAAACGGCCGCCTTTCATCCAGAATTTCATCCGCTCGAAATCCGTAAAAACGAAGGAGCCAGTCTGCCTGATAAATTCGATGCTCGCGCGCAAGCGGCGGTGCCGTAAACAAATCCGGAAGAAGCGGGGAAGGATTTACCGGAATATAGGCGCTGAAAAACACTCTTTTCATCTTAAAAATGCGATAAAGATCTTCCGACAACTTCAAAATCTGCCGATCGGTTTCCGCTCCTGCTCCAACAATCAGCTGTGGTGTCTGGCCCGCCGGTGCAAATACCTTTCCGCTCCGCTTTGTGCGCGGTGCCATCTCCATGCGCTGCGTCGCGTCCGGCACCGTACCTGTCATATCCAGACGCTCTTCGAGCGCCGTTCCGACAAAACTTTTTCGCTCCCTTCGTAGTTTTTCCCGCTCCGTCGGCCTGCTTTGTCCGTCTTTTTGCCTAATTTGCGTTTTAGGGTCGTTTTTCGCCTTTCGCCCGCCTTGCGCCGCTTGTCGGTTCGATACCCGTTGCGCCCCTCCGTCGGCCGCGCCCACAGCGCTGTCTTCCAGCCGCATTCCCTCTCCACGAATGTAATGTTCCTCCGTATTCAGCTTTTCTCCGCGAAACATAACTCCGGGCCCGACCAGGCTTCGGCGCTCGATCAGCGTGTTGGTAATCTGCTTCATCGGCCGGAAAATCGCTGCGGGTTTTTTCTGCGGCGCCAAAAGCGCCAGGCTTTTTTCCGTCGGCAGCTCGATATTGACCGACACTCGGTCCGCCACCAACCCGATCTGCTCCACCAGCTCCGGCGATGCCCCCGGAATAATCTTCGCATGAATATAACCGGCAAAGCCATAATCATACCGCAGAATCGACAGGCATCTCAAAATTCGTTCCGCGGTATAATCCGGAGAACGCTCCACTGCCGAAGAAAGGAACAGGCCCTCAATATAATTTCTCCGATAAAACTCGATTGTCAAATCCGCCAATTCCCTTGGCTCAAACGAGGCGCGCTCGCAGTCCGCGCTGCGTCGGTTGACGCAATACGCACAATCGTAAACGCACCGATTCGTAAAAAGTACTTTCAAAAGAGAAATACACCGACCATCGGCCGACCACGAATGACAGATTCCAGCGGCAAAGGTATTTCCCAATCTGCCGTCATTTTTTCTGGAAACACCGCTTGTCGAGCACGACACATCATACTTTGCGCTGTCCGCCAGAATTTTTAATTTCCGCATCATGTCCATCCTCTTTTCTCCTCCTCTCTATCTCCTCCGACTCTTCTCGCCAGGATTCTCCGGAGCTTCCTCCCCTTTTGACGCCCCGATATCTTTTGTCATTTTGGATCCGCACGGTCCTGGACTCCGCGATGACGCTCGCCTTTTTAGGCCGCGCCGCCCCGAAAGGCTCGATGGTTCTTGCCGTTTTGCTCCGCACTGCCTCGGGCTTCTCAATGTCTCTTGTCATTTTTGGACTCAGTGCCTCTCGCTTCTGCTTTTTCGACGCTTCGTTTCTCTTTATGCCTTATGCCCTCTTCCGCTTCGGCTTCTTTTATCTCTTCGTCGCCTTAAATGTTTTCCGCTTTTAACACCGATTCCGCTTCAACTTTCCACGATCTTAAACTGCCCTAATTACTCTGCTTATTTTATGCTCAGACGTCAGAACTTATGTTCTTATAATATCATATTCCGAACATTTGTTCAATATCTTTGCATTATTATTCCTTTCATGCTTCGCCTCTTTCTCTACGCTCCACCGTCCTTTTCCGCGAAAAAAGGATAATTTTCTGCGATTGATCACGGCAATTTCCCGTATACGACAATTCTATGCGAACAAATTACGCTCTTCGTAAATGCAGATTGCCGGACGCCGCCGGGCACGGAGTTCAGAGCTCAGGGCGGATGGATTATCGGTACAAAATCCCCCGAAATACGCAGAAAGCAAATCCACAGGCTGGAGGCCCGGCGGAAGCTGCGCCCAAAGCCACAGACCGAAAGCCACGGGGCCGAGGGGACAAAGCCACGCCCAAAGGCACACTCCCGAAAGACCGCCAAACGCCGCCGCATTCCTTTACAAGATTTTTGTATATAAAAATCCGCGGATTGTATTTTCTTTGGGTTTTTAGTACAATACTTATAAAAAAGCGAACGCCCGGATGCGGCGGCGCAGACCGGAGGTGGAAAAATGCAAAAAACAAAAAAGACCGCCCTTGTTCTCGGCGGCGGCGGTTCGCGCGGCGCTTACGAAATCGGCGTCTGGCAGGCTCTTCGCGAAATGGGGATTAAGATCGACCTCGTTTGCGGAACCTCCGTCGGCTCCATCAATGGAGCCATGATCGTGCAGGACAAATTTGATCTTGCCGTCACCCTTTGGCAGGAACTGGATACCTCGATGATTTTTGATCTCGATCTGCCGGACAAAAGCTCCGCCGGTACTTCTTCCAAAACCGCCAAAGATAGCAGCGAGACGAAAAAAAGCAAGGGGTCGGAAGTCAATATCGCCGGCATTCCTCTGGATGAAGCCAAGGCATATGCCAGGGAAATCCTGAAAAACGGCGGCGCGAGTACCGACGGCCTCCGAGCACTTCTCAATAAGTACATCGACGAAGATGCTGTCCGGAATTCTTCGATTGAATACGGACTGACCACCGTAGAGCTGCCATCCCTCGTACCGCACTATCTTTTTAAAGAAGAAATTCCACGCGGAAAGCTGGCGGATTACATTCTTGCCAGCTCTTCCATCGCTCCGGCCGTACAGCCGCACGAAATCGACGGAACGGAATACATCGATGGCGGATTTGCCGATGTCGTTCCCATCCAGCTGGCTTTAGACAAGGGAGCGGAGAACATCATCGCCGTCAATCTCCAAGCGGTCGGAATTCTGCGCCGCGAAAAGTTCAAAGAAGCGGAAAAATCTTCGGATTTCTTCAAGACGATTTCCTGTGCCTGGGATCTCGGCAATGTTCTTGTTTTCGACCAAGATCACGCGCGGCGACTGATCCGCCTCGGTTACCTGGATACTCTGAAGTCTTTTGACATTCTCGGCGGCAATCTTTACGCATTTCCGAGAAGGGTCTTTGACAAGAAAACACTTCTTTATGCGGAATGCGCGGCCAAACTATTTGAACTGGATCCTCTTACAATCTATACCAGGGGAACCTTTGAACACGCGCTGGCCGATGCCATCATCCGCTACCAGGAAACTTTTCGGCAAAAAAACGAGAAAAGCGAACGCTTCCGTCTCCCGGCGTCTCTCGAATCCATCGGGAAGAAATTGAGCCGCAAGACGCTGGTACTGCAGCTCGCTGAGGAATTGAGAAAGCCGACCTCCAAGCAAATTCTCTCCTCCCGGGCCGCGTCAGCGCTCATCCGCGAAGAACTGAATGCCGCTCGCTACATCTCGGCTTTCCTTCTATGACGGTCCGCTGCATCCGGAGGCCAAAGCGCAACATCATAAAAGGAAAAAGTGTAAGGCGGACTGCATCCAAAAGAAGAGGTACGGCTCCTCCAACGCGAAACCATACCACTCTTATACAGCACTTTATAAAAAAGCAGATGCGCATTCGCATCTGCTTTCATTTCCTATTGATCCCATTTTTATCGGTTCTATTTCTATTGCGTTCTATTGCGTTCTTTTTTCTGGTTTTTTCTTCGGTCCTGTCCGATCTTCCAGGACTAGGACCTTTCACGCCTCGGCCGCTGTATTCAAAACCTCCGTCATCTACTTTGCCGCAGTCAGCTTATAAGTAAAATACTTCTCGGCCGGTGTTCTCTGCAGTGCCGCGGAAAGAATCTCCGCAAGGATCATTCCCACCGCAAACTGTCCGATATTCCACGGGATCCCGAGCGCCGCAGTTCCGAAGTTTCCGTACATAATGCCTTCCGCAAGGAAGTATCCCGCCGCCATGAAAAGGCCTCCCAGCGTCATTCCGGCAAGCTCCCTTCCCCTGGAAGCACCGCCCCGCATGCAGACGCCCATCAAAACGGCCATTCCGCCTTTGATCACCAGCGTCCACGGTGCCCAAAATGCGAATCCCCCGATAATATCACCCAGCATGGAGCCGACACCGGCTGCCACTGCACCGTATTTCCAGCCAAGGATCAGAACCGAAAGAAAAATCATGGCGTCTCCAAGGTGGACATACCCTTGTGTAAACGGAATCGGAATTTTTACCAACATTGTCGCAAGAACGATAAGGCACATCATCAGCGCGGTCAGCACTAATTTACTCGTTTTTTCTCTTTCTGTCATTTCTCTTTCCTCCTGCATCTTGTTCTGCAATCGATTTTATATTATAATATACCAAAAGTGTTCGTTTTAAAATAGCCAAATTTTTTTATTTTTTTAAGTACAGTTTGATATATTTCCGCAAATTTATGCCATTTTTGACAAACTGTATTCTTCTAAGTTCAATATTTTAACCACAACACTTTAAGATTTTATTCTCTTGCCATCCGGTAGGCAAAAGTGCTTACAGAATGTTGTAAGATAGAAAGCCGAGAATGGAAAAATAGAAGAACCTGAGAAGAAATAGAAAGGAAGAATCCTATGAAAGCTATACTCCCTGTTTTGGACCCCACTCGCTCCATGCCGCTCTACCTGCAGCTTTACCATTATATACGGGAAAGCATCCTCAGCGGTGAAATCCGCGAAGGCGAAAAACTGCCATCACTGCGCAGTCTGGCATCCTCCCTCGCGCTCAGTCTCACGACAATTTCCGCCGCATATGAACAGCTTGAAGTGGAAGGCTATATCACGAGCCGGCCGCAGTCCGGGTACTATGTGCGGCGCATCCCATCCGTTTTTTCCGGCATTGCCGGAATGCCGCCGCAGAATCCTTATTCCCGGCGCAGCAGCGAGTCCGCTAACAGCAAACCCGCCAACGGCGAATCCGTACAGCCTGCACCTTTCCCGGAAAGTCCCGGCCGCATAGAAGCGGCTGCACCCACCCCCGCCATGCCTTCTGCCGCATCTGCCACATCACCTGCCACGCCCTCTGCCACACCGTTTCTTTACGACCTCGCCTGCTTTGACTTCACTAAATGGAAAAAATGCATGTCCCAGGTATTCACCGAGCACGCGGACCAGCTGATGTTTGAATCCGACCCACAGGGTGAACTTTCCCTCCGGCAGGAACTCAGCCGTTACCTCTACAGTGCCCGCGGCGTTTTCTGCGACCCTTCGCAGATCGTTATCGGCGCCGGCACACAGCAGATTGCCGGCTCGCTCTCTCTCATCCTCGCTCACAACGGCATTCGCCACGCCGTCGTAGAGGACCCCGGATACCTTCCGGTGCGCAACATTTTGCGGGACCGCGGTTTTGCCGTGACACCGGTTGCGGTTGACGAAAACGGTATTCGCATCGAGAAATTGCCCATCAATATCCGAACTGCCGCGTACATCAATCCCGGCAACCAGTTCCCGACCGGAGCCGTTACTCCAATCGGAAACCGCTATCGGCTTCTGTCCTGGGCTCTCGCAAACGACAGTTTCATCATCGAGGATGATTATGACAGTGAGCTGCGTTATACCGGGAGGCCCATTCCTCCGCTCAAAAGCCTCGATACTGCAAACCGCGTGATTTATCTCGGTTCTTTTTCCTCGACCCTTTTTGCCTCCGTCAAAATCAGTTACATGGTCCTTCCGGAGCCGCTTTCCGAGATCTTTCACGAAATCAAGAACGATTACACACAAACCTGTTCAAAGGCAGAGCAGCTGACACTGGCCGCCTTCATGCAGCGAGGCCTTTATCAAATCAACATCAAGAAACTCCGGACGCTCTACGCACAGAAGCTGCAGCATCTCCTTGCCTCGGTGCACCGATATGGGGCCGGTTTTATCACACCGCTCAATACCGCCTCCGGGATCAATATCACTCTCCGGGTTTCTTCCGGCAAAACACCGGAAACACTTGCCGCGGAAGCCGCAAGTCTCGGAATACGCGTACTTCCGGTGGACTTCCCGGCAGCACAGAGCGGCATGGGAGACGGCATTTGGAGCGGTGCCGAGAGCGGTGTTGAGGACGGTATTTGT
>CAKQWL010000089.1 GCA_934278965.1 uncultured Clostridia bacterium
GTATGTAGAAGACAAGATTGCGGAAATGGCTTAGGGACAGAGGATTGTGCCTATGAAAGAAAAACCGAAAATTTCGAATGCGGTAATTAAAAGACTACCGCGCTACAGAAGATATTTAAAAGAACTCAAGAAGAAGGGGGTCGATAAGATCTCTTCCAATGAGTTTTCCAATTTAATCGGATATACCGCTTCGCAGATTCGGCAGGACCTCAATAATTTCGGTGGATTCGGCCAGCAGGGGTATGGCTACAATGTCGAAGGTCTCTACAACGAGATCAGCGCGATTTTGGGGCTGGACCGGCAGTATAAAATGGTCGTTGTCGGCGCGGGAAATCTCGGACAGGCGATTATCAATTATACACATTATTATAAATCAGGATTTCTCGTAAAAGGGATTTTTGAAGTTAATCCGAGATTGATCGGGATTTCGTTCAACGATATTATCGTAATGGACTACGAGGGTCTTGTGGATTTTGTCGAAGAGCAGTCGATCGACATCGGCATCATCTGTACGACGCGTGAAAGCGCGCAGGAGGTTGCGGATCGGCTTTGTTTTGCGGGGGTCAGCGGAATTTGGAACTTTGCGCCGGTGGATATTGAAGTGCCGGATTCGGTCTCGCTGGAGAATGTTCATCTGTCGGACTCACTCTACTCGCTTGCCTATCATATGAATCGGGCCAATCATAAGACAGAAGAAAAAGACGCGAAGGCGGCAAAGCCGGCTCGTCGTCCGAAAAGTGAATAGCAAAAAATAAAATAACCGTTTCCCGAGAGAAACGGTTATTGCTTATTCCTGTATCAATTAAGCCTGTGCAGGAGCATCAACCGGACATGCGTTTGCGCAAGAACCGCAGTCAATGCACTTGTCAGCATCGATCACATAGGAAGAATCTCCCTGAGAGATTGCCTCAACCGGACATTCTGCAGCGCAGGCACCGCAGCTGATACAAGCATCGCTGATTTTGTAAGCCATAATAATATCCTCCTTCAAAAAATAGTATATCTTACGATTAAGCACATTATAGCAGAAGTGCATGGAGAAGTAAAGATGAAAGTTTATGCCCTTGTCGGGAAAAGCGGAACCGGCAAAAGTTTTCAGGCCACATATCTCTGCGGCCAAATGAATATAGAATATATTGTGGATGACGGGCTTCTGATCGGGGAGGGAGCCGTACTTGCGGGGATTTCCGCGAAAAGACAGCAGACGAAAATCGGCGCGGTCAAAACGGCACTGTTTGAAAATGAGGCGCATCGGGAGGCCGTGCGGACCAAAATTCAGGAAATCCGTCCGGACAGCATACTCGTTATCGCGACATCGGAGGCAATGGCGGAGAAAATTCGGGAGCGGCTTGCGCTTCCGGCATTTGAACGGCTGATCCGGATTGAAGAAATTACGACAGAAGAGGAGAGAAAGATTGCCGCAAGACAGCGCAAGGAGCAGGGAAAGCATGTTATACCGGTGCCGGCGCTTCAACTCAAGCAGCAGTTTTCGGGATATTTTATGGACCCGATTCTCCGTTTTATCGGGTTTGGCGGAAAAGGCGGCGCGGCTGCCGCTTCCGAGCGGACTGTTGTGCGCCCGACCTACAGTTATCTCGGCAAGTATGAGATCAGTGATCGGGTCATTTTGGATATCGCAGGGCACATCTGCATGGCGTCGGACGCAGTACACAAGGTGACCAAGCTGCATCTCAGCAAGACGGAGCGCGGTATTCGGATCGATATTTCCCTTCTGATGAAGGGACAGGGAGAAGCTCTTGCAAAGGCCGGGGAAATTCAGCAGAGGACGGCGTCCGCTGTCGGAAAAATGACGGCATTTAATGTGGAGGCTGTTAATATTGAGATCCGGGGGATACGGCGATGATTCGGAAAGAAGTACAGGATTTTTGTCCGAAGCATGTTTTTGACTGCGGGCAGTGCTTCCGCTGGAATCAGGAAGAGGACGGAAGTTATACCGGCACCGCACTGGGAAGGACGGTCAATATCCGCCTCTTGCCGCAGGAGAACGGAAAAGGATCGCAGCTGCTGGAACTGGACGGTGCGGATGAAGCGGATTTTGAGGCTGTTTGGCGTCCGTATCTGGATCTGGATCGGGATTACGCAGGCATAAAGCGGACCCTTGCAAAAGAGGATCCGATCATGAGAGAGGCCATTTCGGCCGGCTCCGGCATTCGGCTTTTGCGTCAGGATCCGTGGGAGGCACTGATTTCTTTTTTGATTTCGCAGAATAATAATATCCCGCGGATTAAGAAATGTATTGAAACGCTGGCGGCGCGCTTTGGAGAAGAGCTTCCCGAGTTTCGGGGCAGGAGACGGT
>CAKQWL010000090.1 GCA_934278965.1 uncultured Clostridia bacterium
GCTATACTTGCCGCTGCCCTGATCCGTCAGTTCCTGCTTTTGTTCCTTAGAATCCACAACCGTGAGAGTTTCCAATCGGAAGCCGCTGTCCGGAAGCGCAGTGATCGTTACCTTGCTTCCCTTGGAGGCCGCTTTTAATGAGGCCGCCGCAGTCCCGCTGCCCTCTTTTTGAACGGTAATTGCGTAAACCGAGCTTGCCCCGGAGCCGGACCCTCCGGAAGACGAACCCTTTTCCAGCGTTAAAACCACCGTATGGGTAAAGTTGCCGTAATTTCCGCAGGAAGCCTCAATCGTCCATTGAATCTGATCATTGGCGCGTCCGTTCGTTACCGTATAACTCAAAGCACCGGTTGCCCCGTCAATGCTGGAGGTGACTGCCGCACTGCTTGAGCAGGATGTCACACCGCCGGAATAACTCCAGTTCTGGCCGCCCGGAAGACCGAGCAGATCAAAGTCCGGTGTATAAACCCTCGGCGCACGATCCGTACACTTCTGCGAAAGCTCTTTACGGCCGAGACTTCCTCCATTCTCCGGAATAATTTCGCCGACGGCATTTTCAAAAATATATCCGTCCCGCGTATCGATCGATGTCCATTTATAATTTTTCGCCGTCTCTGTGTCGTGCAGCGCAAAGGTCACCCGCACATTCTTGTTTGTCCCTGCATCAGCTCCATCCCGGAACACAGCCTCTGCCGTATAATCCTTATTCTCCCCCGTTCCCTGGAGAGTCTCTCCGGACGCAAGGCCATCGAATTCCACCGCATCGACCGCTGCCCGATCGTCGCCGTCGTATTTTTTCGGGACAATCGTTGCTCCTGTCACGGAAATAGCTTTCTGTTCAATGATTCCTGCAGCGGTTGTCTGTGTCTCTCCGGACAATCGGTAATTTTCTTTTGCACTGCCTTTCAGTGCCACGTCCAGACGGACCTCCTGCGGTCCGCCCGCATCCTTCTTTGTGAATTCCGCGGTAATATCGTATGTCAGCGCGTCCCCCGTCACTACATTGTCCAGTGTTCCCCGGTCGTCGACAACAGCGGCACGAAGTCCATCGTATTCTTTGGTTTTTATACGAACCCCGCGAAGCGTTACCTCCCGCTCTTTAACTTTAAAAGGTGCAGTGCCGGTATAAATCTCGGCACCCTTTTCACAGCGTACCGAAACCGTATAATTCCCCGCCGCAGTCGGTACCCCCGGAAGGATGTCGGATCCCTTCTTGTAGGTAATCTGCGTGCTGCTTCCCTCAGGTTTATCAAATACCGGTTCCTTCGGCGCATCGCCGTAGTTCCAACTTTCCATCTGAACCGTAAGCGGTACCTCTCGGCGGTTCATCGACGAAACCTTCAGCTTTAGTGTAAAATCTTTATAATTGGTGCTGCGGACCTTCACCGTCACGGTGCCGAGTTCTTTTTGCTCCTCCGTATCTACTGCACGAATGCCGAGACGGAGTACGCCGGTATCCTCTTCCAGTTCCGCCGACTGCTGCCACTCAGACGGCAGTGTATTTTCTTCGACGGTATAAGAGCAGTTGCCGAAGCTCTTACCCGCTCCCAGTTCCGGAAGAAGCGATGCGAAATCAAACGAATAGGAATCCGCTTTGCCGGTATAAACATCGAGAGCACCATCCACTATGGAAAAATTCGCGGGAGCTTTTTCAATCGTATAGGAGATCTCAAATCCTTCGGCCGGCAATTTGTAATTATCGGCCTCATCTCCGTCCAGCCCGGCAACCACTGCCTTATGTGTGCCGATCGCCGTTTGATTTCCACCGGTAACGACCGCCGTAACATCATCCTCTCCGCATCGATTGCCGATTTCGGCGGTGACGCTTTTTCCGTCACCGTAAAACCGGTCTTCCACGTTCTTCCACACTACTTGATTTACTTCGCGCTGGGTAATTTCCCACTCCAGATAGGCCTTCGACGGGCTCGTATAATTCCCGCAAAGCTGAACTCCCATCAAATAGACATCGACATTCTTTTCTCGAGTATGCCCGAAAGTCGAATAATCGTCGGACGACAATAAAGTTCCGCCGGAATGCAGACCGAGATAAACCTTCACATCCACCGGTGATTGGTACTCCCCATCGTAAACAAAACTTTTCTTCGCTGCTTCAATATGAAACTCTGTGATTTCCTGCGGCTCGCCGGCATAAGGCGTTTCCTCCGCCGCCGCGGAAAGCGGCAGTAGAGACAGGCAGAAAATCAGTGCGAAGACCAGGCTCAAGGCTTTTCTCTTCATCTCTTTCGTACCTCCGTGTGCTTATCTTTGATCTTTTTCGAAAGGGACGCCATGCCCGACATTCCGCCTGTGCAAAAAATCACTTGCCTTTTTGTCCACTTTCTATCTAGTTAGATTATACACTCTACACCCATGTACGACACAATAATTTTAACAAAATCTTAATTTACGAAGGTCATGAAAGAAACGCCCTCTTTATTTCCGATCAATACACGCGATGAATCCGGATGCGGCCGCTGCCGTCCTCACAGATCAAGACCGGCACAGTATCCTCTGCCCGAGTTCCGTCTGAAAACTTTGCCGTGAACACCATATGAAGCGTTGTAAGTCCGCCCGGGTTTTTCCGGCATTTTTCCGCAAGATCGGCTGAGATCGCTTTGTTAAAGAATGATCCTTCGTATCTTCCATCGCTTTTTTCTGTAAGGGCAGCAGCCTTCCCCGGATATTCACGGATTTCCGCCGTAACCGACTGCGGCGGAGAGGTCACTTCCGCCTCTAAGCAGAAAGCTTCCATACTCCAAAAAACATTTTCTGCCCGAAGCTCCTCCGGATGTGCTTTATTGTAGGCAAGCCGTTCCCTTTCCCATACCGGGAAGTGCGTTACTTTTCCCTTGATCTCCGCGGATGCCGAGATCCAAAAGCTTTCGGTTCCGAGTCCGCTTCCGCTTTCGTCCCGCACTCCGCAGACCACCTGATAACGCCCCGGCCATTCCGGGATCAGCGGATCCGTTAGGGTCAGCGGGTATTTTCCTGTTTTATCGGCGATAATTCCGTTTTTTTGATGTTGATAAAGTCGTTTCCCGTCTTTATAAACCTCTGTTGTCAGCGAGAGTACATCTTTTTCGGCATCATCAACGCCGATTTTCAGCGAAAATGCCTTTTTTGTCCTCAGCGGAAGCGGCTGTGCCCGAATTCCGGTAATCCACGGCGCTCCTTCGCCGCCTTCGATATAAAAAGTAAGTTCCGCCGTGTTAGACAGTTTGTCATAATCCGTTCTTCCGGTCTGATCCTCCTGCCAATGCTCCGCGGTATATTTTCCGTCCACATAGAATCGCTCGATGGGATGCGGCAGGACTTTGCCCGCGTCCGGATGCATTCCGTCGTTCGCCGGAATATGTGTATAACGCCAGTACTGCGCCTTGCTCGAGTCCCCTTCGTAATCCCGATATGTCACCTGATAAGGGATCGTTTCCCCTTTTCGATAAACCGTTTTAGCGATGCTTTCCTGCTCCTCCGGTACGTTTTCCTCGGTTCGGACTTCAAACGCCGCCGTTCCGCCGCTCACTTCAAAATTTTCCAGTGCCGTATCCTTTTCATAAATCCGAACTCCGTTTTCAATGTGATATAGGCGGAAATCAGCGACCTCCCATATACCGCTTCCTGTAATATAAAAATCAACCGTCCCGTCGAAGGTCCTATCCTCTAAAAAGACCTCGTCCGTTTTTCCGGCAAAATATTTTCCGCTTTCGGCCGGGCCGTAGAGGTTTTGAACGAAAATCATCTCAATTCTGTCATACCCCGCACCCCGTTTATAAAGAGAGCCCGGTGAGATTTCCAATGTTCCCTCCCGCCGAAGGGAATTGACACGAAAATGCTCGGAAATTTCAGCAGGCGCTTCATTGGCGGCATAACTCGTGCGCGCCTGAAACTCCTTTCCGTCCACACTCCAGCGCACCGGATACTTTGCAGCAGGAGAGGAATGGAGCGTCACAGCGGTATGAAGTGCCTTCTTCCCCTCCGGCACAGTAATCGCAAGATTCTTTTGGTTGTTTCCGGTCTTTACGACGATGAAATCTCTCGGCGGCGCATCCGGTGCTTGATCCAAAACTTCCGCCTCCTGCCCTGTGTAAGAAAGAATCTCCGGCGGTGTCGTCAAACTGCCCTTAACAGTTTGAAATACGCCCTGTCTTTTCTTTCCGGCCTCGGCCGAATCCGTCTCCGCATCGAAAATCTTCCGAAGCACACCGGCCGAATCTTCTTTCAGTGTTTTTTGCCATTCTGAATCCTCTGTAAGACGGAGTACTTTGAGATTATCTATTGCGATAAAGGTCTCCGCCGGTCTGGTCCCATAGAAGCGTGCGCCGAATTCGATTTTGTTTTCTCCTGCCGGCAGCGGCTCCGGATGGGTATAAGTCCCGGACTCTGCCGTCAGATTCACATTTCGGTACCAGCGTACGCCGTTAATATCGATATAAACCTCATCCGGAGCACCGGTTCGTCCTTTCATCTCATAATCGAACTGCAGAATGGAGACTCCGTCCTCCGGCACCTCAAAAGAAATCGAGGATTGATCTTTATATACACGGTTCGCCCCTTTGTCTTTAGCAAAGAGCATTTCTGCGCCGTAGTACTTCCCTTGATGGAACCGACTCTTTTCCAGCCCCCGAAAATAAATCTCTGTTTTTTCCGCATCCGAGAAATCTTCTTTTTCCAATTGGATTACCGAGAAAGAATTTCCGGTCAGATCCGTCTGCATTCCCTCCGCCGTTTCCGTCAGCGCCTCGTTTATCCTTGGCACAGCGCCGAACCGGGCTTCTTCGCTTTTCGCTCCGCGATATTCCAGTTCATAATAATAGGTCGTATCCGGTTTTAAACGGTAAGTCTTTCGGATTTCCGACGGGCCGTCTGCATCACTTCTGACCGTCAAGATTCCTTTTCGCTCACCGGCCTCCCGGATCAGGGCAAAAATAGCCGCCGGACCGGCCGAATCCTCTCCCGGCCCGACTTCAAAAAAGCGGTTCTCACACCGCTGGAGACTTTCCGTGAGACGGAATTCACCGTTCTCATCCGCCGTTTTACCGATAAGAATTACTGCCGCAAGATCCGCGCCGCTGTCCGAACGCGACACCGCAAATCGGTCGATTGTCTGTGCGATCGCCGTTTTATGTGCCCTCGGCAAACGCGAAACCCGAAGCGCCTGCCGATTGATTTCCTCACCGTAGGCATACGCCGCACTGTTTCGCGAATAAGCACTAATGACATAATCCTCTGTGACTTTACCGTATTCGCAGATACTTCCGCCGATTTGCAGCGCCGCGTATTCTTCGGTCGGATAGAATGTCCGCGCGACGGTTTTTCCCTCAAGATCAAAGACGATCTGTGAAAAAGAAGTGTTGTAATAACTGCTGATCGGTGTTCCGTCCGACAGACTGGTCGCGAAATCTCCGGTACAGAGAACGATCTTGTTCCCCAAATCTACCGCGTACATGGCGCGCTCTGCGTCCGTTCCATTTCCGGAGGAGGCGCTTTCTGAAACCTTTCTCTCTGCGTGGAACGAAAGAACTTCTGCCTCCTCCCGACCGCCGTAAACCGATGCGTCCGCTTTGTAATTCTGCTTGTATCCGTTTTGGGCACTGCCGGAACGGGTGTGTGAATTTCGGATCACCGCAAGATAATCAAAATTCCCGTCGCTCTTCCATGCGGGCAGAATCGCACAGGCATCCGCTGTATCCCATCCCGAAAACGTACTGATCTCACTGCCGTCCCCGGCAAAAAGATACGCTCTGCTTTTTCCGTCCTGCGAAAGCGCCGCACGCCCATCCGCACCAAATCCGATGAGTCGGTAGGTACTGCTGTAATCGCTTCCGGACGGCGTAACTTCCGAAAAACGCAGGTTTTCGGATTCCGGCGAGAAGGAAACACGGCGCAGGGTCTTGCCGCTGCCGCTGAAAAAACAGATCTTGCCGTTGATCCTGCGGGATGTCCCGACCGAATCGCAATAACTGTCCTTCATACAGACGGAATTTTTCCAAATTCGACGGACGGTTCCGTCCTGAAGATCAATGCGAAAAAGTCCGTCCTCCCGAATCGTATAAATCCGATTGTCCTCGGCATAATTTTCTTCGCCGAGCGTCAGCGGCAGTGCTGCGATGTAGGTTCCTGTCCTTCCGTCATAACAAAGCGTCTTTTCGTTTGTCCGAAAGAAAAGATATTTTCCCCGATCATCGGAAGCCAATCCGATGATTTCCCGAACCGCGGCATTTCCAAGCTGCTCTCCGGACACCTGAACGGACCATTTCTTTGCACCGGAATTCTCATCAGCTCCGGAAAGATCGTATGCACAGATTTCATACGGTGCAGAGATTTCGTAATACTTGGCGCTTTCGATACCGGCACTGCGTGTCCAGGTGCCGTCTACGGTATACAATGTGTCTGCCGCAGCGAGATACCAATCTTTTTCCAGAAAGGTGTCCTCTGCGGTATATCCGTAGGGCCTTTCTATTGTAAAAATGCTGTCCGCGGAAGTTCCGGCGTTCAGCTCCTGTTCCTTTCGTGTTCTTTCCGTTTGAAGCTCCGCGCCGATCCCGTGAGAGATCAGATACGCGCGTAGAGAGCCTTCGGCCGATTCCAATTTGGATTTTGTTTCTGCGTCCTGTGCCAGCAGCAGAATTTTTGCTGTTTTGGCGCTTTCCGCTGTCAGACTTACAACCGGCGCGATATTGATGACATCCACTTCGGCCTCGGCACTGCCGCTTTTCCGATCAGACGGAGTCACATATTCCTCCAGTGTTTCCTCTGTCCATTCATCCGTTACCTCCAAACGAAATTGCAGTTTTCCGACGCCCTCTTTTCGATACAGCACCTTTTTCCAGGTACCGGAAGAGGCGTCCCGAAGCGCTCCCTCTGTCCGTTCAGAAGCCTTTCTCCAATCTTTTTCACCCTCTTCCCGCACATACCAAGTCCGAATCCCGTGATCTCCGTCTGAAACGGAACTATCCTCGGCAGTGACATATGCAATATTGCTGTTTTCCTCTCGCAGCTGCTCCGGTGCGGCCGTAATACGGACCTCCGGCGCCAGATCGGCCTCTACCGCAAAGTCCGATTCCGTCAGCGCAGTATGCCCACGACTGTCACGCGCAAAAATTCGGTAGGTCATTTCCGTGCGTTCTTCATTTTGAGTCAAAAATTCCGCCCGAACGCGTGAAAAGAAAGCATTGGACCCATCATCGCCAATCGGGCGCGTTTTGATCATTTCGGAATTATCCCGCTGATTGGCACCGCCCGCTGTATCGTATTCGAGGTGAACTCTGTTTTTTCCGCCTTTCTGTTCGATTTCCATCCAGAGTTCCGTAAGCGGATAATCCGGATTCACCGCTATTTCTGCCGCAAGAATCTGCTTTCGGTTTTGCTTCTGCGTTCCGGAAAGCCGTGCCGCAATCGCCGGCGTCCGCAGGATTTCAATCGCTTTTTGATCGCTCAGCTGTCTCCCATCCCGCATTCGAACGGAAAGGGTCACTGCCGCTTTTCCGGCGCGCTCAAAAACGGCATTCGCCGAAACCGTATCCATCTTTGTTATTTTCCCGGTGACTCCGGAGGCCCGAAACCGGTTTTCCGCCAGTTTTCTCCGGTACATCTCCGCCGCGCCGAGAACTTTCCCGTCCACCTCAAACACAGAACGGTCCTCCGCTGTCACGGAATGTCCCTCATAAGCCGTCTCCGGAAGCCGCAGAGAGGCCTGCCCGGAAAGCTCCGGCACATCCGTTTCCTCTTCCTCTTCGGGCGCCAGATCTTCTTCCGGATCCGTCTCTTTTTCCCGGGTAATGGTATAAGTAATGTCAAATACCGCCGGAAGATAATATCGGTAACCCTCGGTATACTCGGACTGTGTATCCCGGCGGATGTCCTCCGGGTTTCCGGTCAGCACCGCGGATATGCTGTATGTCAGCGTTTGATCGGTATAGGCCTTCACCCGCACCGACGCAGACGGAACGGCCGCATCACTGTAAACTCCGGCATAACCGTCGTCATACCGCCCGGAAACAGCAGCTACCTGTGCCCCATCCGGAAGTCTGCCGCCGATCGCAATTGTAAAAGACGCCTCGACCGTACTTCCCGGCTTTTTTCCGAATTGCCAGGTTCCGTCCATATGTTTCCAGATATCATAGTAAGCAATGTCCTTGACCGTAACGGTTTCGGTCACAGTCTCAAAATTTTCGTTTTTTTCTGTCCCGGAGTCCGATTCCGCTGCAAATACCCCCATTCCGAAAAGCAGCAGCACCATCCAAACCAGGCCGAACAAATGAAAGATCCGAATGCCCAACCGTCTCCGCGCCCCTTTTTCTTGTGCCTTATTCCCCTTGATTTTTTTCATTATTTCTTTCATTTTTCTCCGTTCCTTCCGCTCAGGTACGATTTCCCCGGTGAACCGTCGCCGAAGCCGTTTCCGCCCGAGTAACCTGAAGATCTGTCAGGCGGTACACCGTACGGCTCTCATCCTCCAGCAGCAAATACGGGATGCTTCCCTCCAGATTTTCCCCGTCCGGATCCGCCGCATAGAAATAACGCCCCTCTTTTTCCAGGCACGCTCCACCTGGAAAAACAACGCTCTTTCGAAGGGAACCGTCCTCCCGCATCATTTTAATGAAGGGATAGCGAACGGACGATTCAATCTGAACAGTACGCTCTCCTGTGATCTCAATCCGGAGAATGCCCAGGTCGTTCGCAGATACTTCCCGGATATTGTATCGCACCGGAAGAATCCGGTCTTTTTTCTTCACCCTTCGTATGATCGCTTGTCCAGTCTCCGTACCCACTTCCTGCTCCCGGTCCGATCCATTCTCTTGCTCTTTTCTCTCCTCGGAGGTTAATGCGGAGGTCAACGCGCTTTTTTCCCGAAGTGCGGCAATTCCGCATATGACGCGTGCGGCCTCTGCCCGCGTTAACGCCTGAAGCGGTCCGAAGCGACCATCCGGATACCCTCTCAGGATTCCGGCTGCCCGAACCAGTTCTGCGTCATCCGCATAGAGAAATCCCTTACCGATATCGCTCCATCCGGATCCATTTCCGTTCTCATCGCCACCTTCTCCCGAGACCGATCCCGAAAAAGTGCCTCTGCTGTCCCAGCCTTCCGCACGAAGAATCCCTGCGGTAATATGTGCGGTGTGTTCCCGCGTCATCGGAAGTCCGAGATGTCCTTTTTCAATGCGCCGGTTATTAAAATATCCGGCCGATTTTGCCGCCTCGTAGTAGGGCACAGCCCAGTGTTCCTGATTTTCCCCTGCCGAAGCCTCGGACACCTTTTCCGTGCAGATCATTTTGAAGAACTCCCCATAGGTCACCTTCTGCGACGGCCTGAAATATCCG
>CAKQWL010000091.1 GCA_934278965.1 uncultured Clostridia bacterium
GCCTGCGTACAGTGTGGAGCGTGCGTTGAAAAGTGTCCGAAAAAGTGTCTGGTGATTGCATAAAAAATAGAAGGTCATTAAAGGAAGCTGCGGCAAATGCCGCGGCTTCTTTTGCGTTTTCGGAAGGACGAAGGACGCAGGAAGACATAGGAAGGTGATAATTCGCAAGGTGCGGGAATAAAATATTTACATCAATCGGATTCTATGATACAATCAAATGTAAAATCTACTTTGTTTTAAAACAGTTGGAGGAAAAAACATGACAAAAAAGATTATGAAAACCATGGATGGAAATACAGCCGCAGCATGGACTTCATATGCATTTACAGAAGTAGCGGGAATCTTTCCAATCACACCATCTTCTCCAATGGCAGAAGTGACCGACGAGTGGTCGGCAAACGGAAGAAAGAATATTTTTGGGCAGACGGTCAAGGTCGTAGAAATGGAATCGGAAGCCGGTGCCGCCGGTGCGGTGCATGGTTCCATCTCCTCTGGAGCGTTGACAACGACTTATACGGCATCACAGGGTCTGCTACTGATGATTCCGAATATGTATAAAATCGCAGGAGAGCTTCTCCCTTGTGTATTCCATGTAACAGCAAGATCGCTGGCGTACCATGCGCTTAGTATTTTCGGAGATCATTCCGATGTAATGGCATGTCGTCAGACAGGGTTTGCGATGCTCTGCTCGAACTCTGTTCAGGAAGTGATGGATTTGGCTGCCGTTGCACACCTTTCAACAATCAAGGGAAGAGTGCCGTTCATTCATTTCTTTGACGGATTCCGGACATCGCATGAAATTCAGAAGGTAGAGTGCACGGATTACGACGAGTTGGCAAAGCTGGTGGACTATGATGCGCTCGCAAAGTTCCGGAGAGATGCGCTGAATCCGGAGCATCCGGTAATTCGCGGAACCGCACAGAACCCGGATATTTACTTCCAGGGAAGAGAAGCAAGCAATAAGTTCTACAATGCTCTGCCGGAGATCGTAGAGGAATACATGGCAAAAGTCAGCGAGATGACAGGTCGTGACTACAAGCTCTTTAACTATTATGGCGCACCGGATGCGGACCGTGTTATCGTTGCGATGGGTTCTGTCTGTGAGGCGGCGGAGGAAGTTATCGACATGCTGACAGCCAAGGGTGAGAAGGTTGGTCTTGTTAAGATCCATCTGTACAGACCGTTTAAGGCGGATGCGTTCCTTGCGGCCATTCCGGAAACGGCAAAGAAGATTGCTGTACTGGATCGTGTTAAGGAAGTCACGGGGTTCGGAGAGCCGGTTTATGTGGATACTTGTGCCGCATTCTTCAAGGCTGGAAGACAGGCAAAGATTGTCGGCGGACGTTACGGTCTCGGTTCGAAGGATGTAACACCGGCACAGATTATTTCCGTTTATGAAAATCTCAAAGAAGAGGAGCCGAAGAACAATTTTGTAATCGGTATTGTGGACGATGTTACCGGAAATTCACTTCCGATTCTGCCGGAAATCGATGTTGCCGGCGAAGGTACGGTTTCCTGCAAGTTCTGGGGACTCGGTGCGGACGGAACGGTGGGGGCGAACAAGAACTCCATCAAAATTATCGGAGACCACACGGATATGTATGCGCAGGCATATTTCCATTACGACAGTAAGAAATCCGGCGGTGTGACACAGTCCCATCTCCGTTTCGGAAAGGATCCGATTCGTTCGACCTATTTAGTAAAGACGGCGGACTTTATCGCCTGCCATAATCAAGCGTATATCAAGCAGTATGATATCCTCGGGGATATCAAGGAGGGCGGTACATTCCTTCTGAACTGTGAGTGGAGCAGCCTGGAGCAGCTGGAGGCAGAACTCCCGGCAGCGGTAAAGCGCGCGCTTGTTGAACGAAAAGTAAACTTCTATACTATTGATGCAACGAAGATTGCCGGAGAGCTCGGCCTCGGAAATCGTACGAATACCGTACTTCAGTCCGCTTTCTTCAAGCTCGCCAACATCATTCCGATTGATGATGCTGTGAAATACATGAAGGATGCGATTCATAAGACCTATATTAAAAAGGGTGAAGCGATCGTAAATATGAATTATGCGGCAGTAGATGCGGGCCTTACGGGATTCAAGAAGATTGAGGTTCCGGCATCCTGGGCAGACGCGAAGGATGAGAAGAAGGAAGAAAAAGCGGTTCCGGAATTCATTGAGAAAGTTGTATATCCGATCGCATCGCTTCAGGGCGACAATCTTCCGGTCAGTGCGTTTGCAGGCAGAGAGGACGGTCATTTCGAATCCGGTACAGCGGCATATGAGAAGCGCGGTGTAGCGGCAGCGGTTCCGCAGTGGGATGCAGCGAAATGTATTCAGTGCAACCAGTGCTCTTATGTTTGTCCGCACGCAACGATCCGTCCGGTTCTTCTCACAGAGGAAGAAGCGAAAAATGCACCGGCAGGTTTCGGTGCTGTAGACGGAAAGGGTCTCAATTCTTACAAATTCAAGATTCAGGTATCACCGCTTGACTGCCTCGGCTGCGGAAGTTGCGTTGAGGTGTGCCCGGCGAAGGAAAAGGCGCTCAGCATGCAGCCGCTCCACACACAGATGGATCAGGCGGAGAATTGGGAATATGCGATGAACGTATCCCCGAAGGAAAATCCGCTGGATAAGTACAGTGTAAAGGGCAGCCAGTTTGAACAGCCGCTTCTCGAATTTTCCGGTGCGTGTGCCGGATGCGGTGAGACACCGTATATTAAGTTGATCACACAGCTCTTCGGCGATCGGATGTATGTTGCCAATGCGACAGGCTGTTCCTCCATTTGGGGGGCTTCTGCTCCGTCGATGCCGTATACAAAGAACTGCAAGGGACAGGGACCGGCGTGGTGTAACTCCCTGTTTGAGGATAATGCGCAGTTCGGACTCGGTATGCTGGCAGGTCAGAAGCACAGACGCCAGAGAATTATCGATGCTGTTTCTCAGCTCGTTGAATGGGGAATCTGCAAAGAGGCAGGCCAGGCGTGGCTGGATACAAAGGACCTCGGTGAAGAATCCAAGGCAACTTCGGCAGCACTTCTCGAGGCACTTTCAGCAGTAGAGGCGCCGTGTGACGAATCCGGCAAACTGGTTCAGATCGTTCTGGACGGTGCGGACCTGCTCGTGAAGAAGTCCCAGTGGATCTTCGGCGGCGACGGATGGGCATATGATATCGGTTACGGCGGATTAGACCATGCGCTGGCATCGGGAGAGGACCTCAATGTATTCGTTCTTGATACCGAAGTTTACTCCAATACAGGCGGGCAGGCCTCCAAGGCGACCCCGACAGGAGCTGTAGCGAAGTTCGCGGCTTCCGGAATGAAGACAAAGAAAAAGGACCTTGGCCTTATGGCAACGTCTTATGGTTATATCTATGTAGCACAGGTGGCGATGGGCGCAAGCCAGAGCCAGCTTCTCAAGGCGATCAAGGAAGCAGAAGCTTATCCGGGTCCGTCCCTTCTTATCGCATATGCTCCTTGTATCAACCATGGTATCAAGGGCGGCATGAAGACGGCACAGACAAGAATTAAGAAGGCTGTTGAGTGCGGATACTGGCATATGTGGAGATTTAATCCGCTTCTCAAGGAGGAAGGAAAGAATCCGTTTATTCTCGACTCCAAGGAGCCGACCGGAGACTTCAGAGAGTTTATCATGGATGAAGTCAGATACTCTTCTTTGGTAAGAACCTTCCCGGACACAGCGGAACAGCTGTTCCAGAAGTGTGAAAAGGAAGCAAAGGAACGCTACGAGACTTATAAGCATATGGCAGAAGAGAACTAAAGCCTGTGACCGATGTGACTCAAAAGAAATAGAAACAATAAAAAGCGGGCGCTGATTCCAAATT
>CAKQWL010000092.1 GCA_934278965.1 uncultured Clostridia bacterium
CTTCAGGACGGTGTCATTTCGGATTTTGACATGACGGCGGATATGCTCCGGACATTTATTACACGGGCGCTCTCCAACAGCAGAAAGGTTAATCTGCGCGTTGTGGTCGGTGTGCCGTCCGGCGTGACAGAAGTCGAGAAGAGGGCGGTGGAAGATCTGGTCCACCAGCTCGGCGCGAAGGAAGTCTACATCCTGGATGAACCGATGGCGGCGGCAATCGGCGCAGGACTTCCGGTGGATGAGCCGACCGGACAGATGATCGTTGATATCGGCGGCGGAACTTGCGATATTGCGGTCATTGCGATTGGTGGAATCGTCGCAAGCACATCCCTCCGATATGCGGGCGATAAATTCAACGAGGCAGTGGTTCAGTACATGCGCAAGACCTACAGCCTTTTGATCGGAGAGCGTACGGCAGAGGAAATCAAGATTCAGATCGGATGCGCCATGCTGGATTATGACGAGGACGGTAGTGAGGTTCTGGAATACATGAATGTCCGTGGAAGAGACCTTGTAACGGGCCTCCCGAAGGTGATTCAGATTTCCAGTAATGATATGTACTATGCGCTGGAGGAATCCGTGGACATGGTTGTGGAGGCCATTAAGGCGACGCTGGAGAAGACAGCGCCGGAAATCGCGGCGGATATTGCAGTCAGCGGGCTTATGCTGTCCGGCGGCGGCGGATTGATCAAAAATCTGGATAAGGTGATCTCCGAGAAAACGGGTCTTCAGGTATCCATCGCGGAGAATGCGTTTGAGGCAGTTGCCATGGGGACCGGCAAGAGTCTTTCCAACATTCCTAAGCTCAAAAAATATGCGAACAGCAATGCAAGTGTAAAATACAGATAGAACGGCGGAAATAGTATGTTTTTATGGATCAGAAACCACAAGGCGGCGGCGGCAGTGATTGCTGCCGTACTTGTCCTTGCGGTCGTTATCGCAGTTTCATATTTTAACGGAAACGGATTCATCGGAAAAGGTGTCAACCGCGCCAATACGGCAGCAGCCTCACCGGTGTCTTCCTTTGTATCCGGAGTGCGTGACGGGATCAAGGGGCTTTTCGGGTTTCGGACTTTGATGCGTGAGAATGAGGCGCTCCAGGATGAGGTCGACGCGCTTCGGCGCGAAAACATGCGGATTCGGCTGGAGGAAAAAGAACTGACGGAGCTTCGGGAACTGGCCAATGTACTGAATTATGAAAGTGTGAACGAGTCGTATCAGGTTACGGCGGCCAGCGTTGTCGCAATGGATAACTCCCGCGTTTTCAGTTCTTTCACGATCGACGCGGGAACAGAGTCCGGAATTTCGGAAAATGCGATTGTACTTGCGGGAAACGGCTTGGTCGGGAGAGTTTCTGAAACGGGAAATGGATATGCCAAAGTTGTTTCGGTGATTGATGATAATGTGAATGTGTCCTTTCAGGTATCACGGGATATGAGTATTCTCGGGGTTGTGACCGGAGACGGAAACGGCGCACTGACAGGGTATACGCTGGATGGCGAGGCCGGAATCGTGGAGGGAGATGTTCTTCTTTCGACCGGCATCGGGATGTACCCGGAGGGGATTGAGATCGGACGGACAACCAGCGTTGTTTATAACAGCGATGCGCAGCTGATGACGATTCAGGCAGAGCCTTCTGTTGATTTTCAGAATCTGCGGAAAGTGGTGGTGCTGACGCAATGAAGTATCGGTATTCTTTTCTGATATTCTTTTTTGCTGCCTTTGTGCAGGGAACGGTGCTGAATCTTTTTGCTATTTTTGGGACAACGCCGGATTTGATTTTGTGTCTTGTCGCGGCGTTTGCGCTGTTTTATGAAAAGCAGTTTCATGCAGCTTTATTTGGAACACTGGCCGGTTTATTCCTGGATATTTGCTATATGCAGTATACCGGGATCTCGGCGCTGGGATATCTTCTTACGGCACTGGGGATTATGGCGGCGGGGACATGGGTCAACCGGGAAAACCGCATGACGATCCTGCTGCTTACTGTGCTTGCTACGGTATTTTATCAGTGCTATCTTTTCGGTATGTATCATTTTTTCGGGAGCAGTATCGTATTTTCGGCGGTGCTTCGAAAGTCGGCGCTGCTGATAGTGTACAATGCGGCAGCGGCATTGCTTCTTTATCGGATTTTTATCGGCCGTGTGGAACGTTTTCGGAGTGATAGATTTTACAAGTAGGGCGATATGAAAAAAATTTTTGAATTCAGATATTATCAGCTTCTTATTGTCGGGCTTGCGCTGATGGCGCTCCTTGCCTGCAGACTGTTTGTGCTGACGGTCGTGCAGCACGAGAAGTGGAATACTTATGCGGACAATCTGAGCCAGAAAAAGATTTATACGGCCGCGCCGCGCGGCGAGATTTTAGATCGGTACGGGCGAGTTTTGGCGGGAAATGTGCAGACATTTTTGGTGAAATTTGATTCGACCGGAATGGAAAATGACGAGATTAACAGGACTGCGCTTGCGGTCCTTCGTACTCTGGAGCGGAACGGGGATTCTTATATCGATGAATTTCCGATTGTAATCGAAAACGGCCAATTTGAGTATACCTATCAGCAGCAGATTGACGCTTGGTTGACAGAGGCGGGGATGCCTACTTATTATACGGCGGAGATGGCATTCAATCAACTGCGGCAGCAGCTCGAAATTGACGAGTCCTATGATGTCTACGAGGCGCAGGCGGAAATGCAGACGGTCTACAATGTCTATCCGCCGATCTCGGTACGGAACATGACCTTTACACAGTATCAGAATCAGCAGATTTTTCTCGGAAATTACGGACTGTCCAAGAGTCAAATTGAATATGATATTTCTGCGGAGGAAGCTTTTGGGAAGCTTCGGGAAAAATTCGGAATTGGTCAGGAGTATTCGGTACAAGACGCACGAAAAATTATGATCGTCCGCAATGAAATTTCGGATCTTGGGTATATGGCGTACATGAGCGCAACGATCGCCTCGGATATTTCACAGAACAGCATCATCACTTTGGAGGAAGAGAGCGGGAGCCTGCCGGGAATCTCGGTTGTGTCGGAAACCAAGCGGTACTATCCGTACGGCAGTACAGCTTCTCATATTCTCGGTTATCTCGGCAAAATCTCCGAAAGTGACAAAGAAAAGTATGTGACGGAGAAGGGATATAATCCGAACGATCTGGTCGGACAGAGCGGAATCGAAAGCAGCTATGAGGATGTGCTTCGCGGGACGGACGGAGTGCGAACCGTGCAGGTAAATGTCAAAGGCGAAATGGTCAATGTGATCAGTGATGTCGAGAAGAAAAAAGGAGATTCGGTTTATCTGACAATTGATGCGGAACTTCAAAAAACCGCGGAGGAGGCCTTAAGCCAGGCGCTTGCAAAAATCCGTTCGGCCGGGACCTTTGAGAGCCAATACGGTAATTATAAATACAGTAAAGCCTACAAGAATGCCAATGTGGGAGCGGTGGTCGCCATTGAGGTGGAGACCGGGGATGTGCTTGCGATAGCAAGTAATCCGGACTTTGATCCGAACCTGTTTGCAACCGGGATTTCCAGTGAGGATTGGCAGGCGCTTCAAAGCCAAAACCCGAGAGATTACCTGGCTCCGGCGCCGCTTTATAATGTGGCGGCAAGGACTGCGGTGCAGCCGGGTTCTACCTTTAAGATGGTCGTTGCAACAGCGGCCATGAAAAAAGGACTTTCACCGGACAAGAAGCTTCGCGATGGGGGATATGTGATGGTCGGAAATCGTCCGTTTAACTGTTTGATCTGGACGAGAAGCCACGGTACGCACGGCATGGTGGATTTGGCACATGCTTTGGAGGTTTCCTGCAATTATTATTTTTATGATATCGCGACCGGGAGAGATTATTATTCGGGAAAGAGTCTCGGTTACGATATTGATATGCAGGATATCATGGAGTCGGCTGCCCAGTACGGTCTCGGGAAGGCAACAGGTATTGAGATCACGGAAACTGTGACAGAAGTTCCTTCCGCGGAAAAAAAGATGGCGTCCATGAAGTCCTCCCTGAATTATTATTTAACAGCCAACGCAGAGAGCATCTTTGAAAAGAAGGTATTTGAAGATAAAGAAAAGCTTCAGCAATCCATTGATGAAATTGTATCCTGGACGGAGGAAAACCCGACCAGAGGCGAGATTATCAAGCGGCTTCCGGATTACGGCGTCAAGGAGGACATGGTGACAAAGACGGCGGACACCTGCAAGTTTGATTATTTCAACCAGGCAAAGCTGACGCGCGCCGATGAGTTTAATATTGCGATCGGACAGGGCGAAAATGCTTATACGCCGCTTCAGATGGCAAATTATATTGCGACAATCGGAAACGGCGGGTATCACAATGAGGTATCCGTTGTCAAAGCCGTGGAAAATCAGGGAAAGAAAGAGAAAAAAGCAGCGGAAAAAGTGGACATCAGTCAGAAAAATCTCGACTCGATCGTGGACGGAATGGTGCTCGTTGCAAACGGAAGCTCCGGAAGCCTTCGCGGCGTTTTCGGGAATTTCCCGGTGACCGTAGCGGCGAAGTCCGGTACTGCCGAAAAATCCGGTGTTATTCAGCCGGCCGATGAAGCGGAGTACATTCGCGCGCATTTGCGGCAGCTGGATTCAAGACTTCGCTGGGAGGATGTCGAAGCGGAGATGAACCGTCTTCTGACAGAGGAAGCAACGCGTTATCGGACCAAAGCGGCGGCGGTAGATCAGGCGGTAAAAAACCTTTCAGGAGGAAAGGTGACGCAGGCTAGGATCAACCAGTGGAAATCCGAGTATGACAACTTTGCGTGGGTTGTGGCAATGGCACCGGCGGATGATCCGAAGATTGCGGTATCGGTACTGATTTTCCAGGGCGGTACAGCGGGATACGCCGCGCCGGTTGCAAGAGAAGTGATTGGAAAGTACCTCCGGGTTGGAGAAGAGGACCCGCAGAACGCCGATATCGATATCGAGACATCGTTACACTAGGAGAAATGAGAATGGGAAAAGTTTATTTAATCGCTTCGGGGAAGGGCGGAACAGGGAAAAGCGTTTTTGCTTCCAATATGGGGGCATTGCTCGCCGCGCAGGGTAAGCGTGTTGTTCTGGTCGACACCGATATGGGACTTCGAACGCTGGATATTTATATGGGACTGGAGTCGAAGGTTGTTTACAATGTGTATGATGTTTTGTCCGGGCTCTGCCGAATCAAGCAGGCACTTGTTCGGGATAAGCGTTTTGAAAGTCTTTACCTGATGGCGGCCGCGCCAAACCGGCGGGATGACCGAATCACGCCGCTCCATATGCAGGTGCTTTGCCGGCGTCTCTCAGAGCAGTTTGATTATGTGATTGTAGATGCACCTGCCGGAATTGATGAGGGCTTTTTTCTGGCTGCTGCGGGTGCTGAGAAAGCGGTTCTTGTAACGACGCCGGAATATTCCGCTGTCCGGGACGCCGAAAAGGTTGATCAGGTGCTTGCCGAAAGAGGAATTGCCGACCGCGGTTTTATCATCAACAAAGTAAAGCCGGAACTGATCGCGTCCGGAGCGGTGCCTTCGGTTGCTGAGATCAGCGGAATGCTCCGTATTCCGCTTCTCGGAATTATTCAATATGACGACAACATCCATATTGCGGCCAATAACGGTGTGCCGGTTGTTTTAAAGAAAGATACTTACATCTACCAGAATTTCGAAAGGATTACGGAACGAATCGTCGGATAAGCCGGAAAATCGGAGAAAATAAAAGAGAGCGGGAGGTTGAACTTCCGCTCTCTTTTTCTATTCTGATTCTATTTGTCTGTTGGTATTTTCCTGCTTGCGCTGTGCAGCTGTGAAAATGCGCTAAAAATTGATTTGCTTGCTGCGCATTCCGACGGAAAGGGTAAGGCCGACCGCTGCCATATTGGAAAGGACGGAAGAACCGCCGTAAGAGATAAAGGGCAGGGTGATTCCGGTGACGGGCATTAAACCCATGGTCATAGCAATATTCTCAAAGATTTGAAAGCCGAACATTCCGAGAAATCCGATGACAATCAGGGCTCCGTAAAGATCGGTCACATCCCGCGCAATCAACGCCATCCGATAAAGGAAACAGGTGAACAGCACGATCAGAAGAATACCGCCGATCATTCCGAGCTCTTCACATACGACCGAAAAGATAAAATCGGATTTTTGCACGGGGAGAAAGTCCAGTTCTTTCTGCGAGCCGTGAAAAAGCCCTTTTCCTAGAAAACCACCGGAGCCGATTGCGATCTTAGACATCCATACATGATAGTTGGCACTGATGGAAAGATCGTCCGGATGCAGGAAAGCGAGAATACGGTTTTTTTGATGGTCCGCCATCAGCAGATAAATGACAGGGACACAGGCCAGTGCGGCGGCGGAAAGTTTTGCGAGAATTTTATAATCAATTCCGGCATAAAAAAGCATAATGAACCAAATGGCACAAAAGACAATGGCGCTTCCGAGATCTTCCTTTACGATAATAAGGATGATGGGGGAGGCGTAGAGCATGGACTTAAAGACCCCCTTGAAAGTGGCGAGTTCATCCCTGTGACGGGAAAAATAAATCGCCATCAGAATGACAAAGGTGATTTTAACAAATTCGGACGGCTGCAGCGTCGTCACATGCTTGATCTCGATCCAAGAGCGGGCGCCGTACTGTTCTTTGCCGAGTCCCGGCACATAAACCGTTAAAAGAAACAGAATAGAGGCCGCATAGATCACTTTTTCGAAATGCGGAAAATCCCGGTAGTCGACGAAAACGAGAACAAGGACGGCACAGAATCCCAAAAAATACGCCAGTGTCTGTATGATGATATCTCGGTTGATGACGAAGCCGCCGGAGTAAGCCGTACTGCTGATCATTACGACGCTGATCGAAGCGAGAACCCCTACAAGAAGGAGGATCGAGCGATCCAGATTTTTCAAAAGCCTTAAAAAATACTTCATAGTTTGTCCTTTGCATTCTTGACATTTATCTGCCATCTATTATAATATATATTGTATGTTTATATCAAGATTTATATCGTTTTTTGGATCGATTTACATGGTTTAAATGATCGGCCGGTAAGTATCTGCGGCTGTTTATTCCTTGAAATTTTGAAACAGAAAGATAGAGAAGAAAGAAAAGAGGAGGTGGATCCGTGTGACAACAAAGCTGGTGACTGCTTTGTGTATGGTTCTTGTACTGGCTGTGGGGCTGTTGATCGGATATATCATTCGAAAGAATGTCGGAGAAAAAGCTATCGGAAGTGCGGAGACAAAGGCACGCAATTTAATTCTTGACGCCGAAAACAGGGCGGAAACAATAAAAAAAGAGATTACTCTGGAGGCCAAGGAAGAAGCGCATCGCATGCGGAGCGATGCGGAGCGCGAGGTTCGGGAGAGAAG
>CAKQWL010000093.1 GCA_934278965.1 uncultured Clostridia bacterium
TATAGATTTCATAAAACACCGGCACCGGATCCTCTGTAAATTCCGGTGCACAGATTACACCGTAAGTTTTGCAGAAAAGCGGATAATACGGCAAATCCTCTTCTAAAAGTTCTTTTAACTGCAGCGCCGCTTCCGATTTTTCCCGCGCGCTGTCCCCGGACACCAACTTCGTCACAAGGCGATCCGCCGTTTCGTTCTTATACGACGCCGGATTTTTATACTCCGAATGAAGCAAGGAACGAAGATCACATCGCTCGTTGACAGTACAGGCTGCAATCGCCAGATCAAAATCACCTGCGGCCAGTTTTGCTTCATAGGACGCCGTGTCTACCGAATCCAGATTTACAACAATTCCGCTGGACTCAACACTTTTCTTGATTCTTGCAGCAGCCGCTTCTTTCAACGGATCATCCGCATTGACCAAAAACTTCAAGACAGCCTCCTGCCCTTTTTTATCTTCCAGATAACCGTTCCCGTCACGATCCAGAAGACCTCCCGCAGCGAGCAGTGTCTTGGCCCGATCTTCATCTTTGGGATACTGATCGCCATCATTTTCGATTCCATAAAAACCGCCGGGCAGAATGGTATCCGTTAAAATGCCGTTGTTGTAAAACACATCCTCCAGGATTTTCGAGCTGTCCACAAGGCAGGCCACTGCCTGACGGATCTCCTTTTTGGCAAGGACTCCGTCTCCGCACTGAAAGACCAGCACCTCCGTTTTGTTGGACGGATAGCTGACCTCTCTTAAATCCCGATTGGCCAGAAGTGTATCCCGATCGTAATTATCCTGAAAGATCAGGGCGATTTCCGATGCTTTCGTCAGATTGACACCATCACTCTTTTCCGGAAGAATACGAAAAACCAGCGTACTTTCCGCACGCTTGCCGTAATAAGAATCATTCGGCACCAAGGTCAGATGCGACAGCTCGTTATATTCTTCCACTCGGTACAGCCCCGTTCCGATCGGTTCAAAATCCGACTCCGCGTTCTGAACAGAGCGCACGCCGGAAAAAAGATGCTTCGGCAGTATCGGAAAGGTGAAATTTTCCATCCCGCACGCATCGTCCTTCCCAAATGTAATTTTTACCTCATGTTTTCCCTCTGTGCGTACCGAGCGCACATTGGCAACATAAGAGCCGTAAATCGTATTACCGGAATTCGCAAGCGTTTTGTACGCTTCGATCGAAAATTTCACATCGTCTGCCGTAAATTCCGATCCGTCATGCCATTTTACATCATCCCGAAGTGTAATGGTCACGGTTTCGCGATCTGCGTCATACTGATAGGATTTCGCCAAATCCGGCTGAGGAACAAACTCGTCATCCAAACGAAATAATCCCGAATAAATCAATTTACTGATTTGGTATACATCTTCCTGTTTGGAAACGGCCGGATTTAATGTAGTCAGCCGCGGTACGGCAATACCGATTTCAGAACTCTTCTCCGTTTCCTCTCCCGAGAACAATTCTTTCACTGCGATTCCGCCGCCGCAGCCGGAAAACAACATGGAAACAAGTACGCAAAGAACCGCAATCCGACAAACCTTTCCCTTACTCATCAATCTGCCCCAGCAGCTGTTCGACTTGCCGATACAGCGCACTCCTTTCTCCGGAATTATCAAGCAGAACATTCGCATACAGATTGCGTTTTTCATCCTGCAGCTGATACCGCATTCTTGCCAAAATCTGCTCCTCGCTAAGACCGTCGCGCACCGCAATCCGTTTCATTCGGACATCCCGGTCCGCACAGACAACCCAAACGGTATCGCAGATTAAATATGTTCCGGATTCTATCAAAAGCGGTGCATCCAGCACAACCAGTTTTTCCTTTTCTAATGCCGCCTCCCGCAGCCGGCGGTCAATCTCCTCTCGAATTGCCCGGTGCGTGATTTGTTCCAGAAGCATCTTTTTTTCTTCCGAAGAAAATGCCGTTTCCGCAAGTGCTCTTCTGTCCAGTTCCCCATTCTCCGTCAAAACGCCATCTCCAAACGCCTCGGTGATCGCCTCCAGCGTTTTGGATCCCACCGCCGTTATATCGCGCGCGATTTGATCTGCATCAATGATTGGAATTCCCTTTTCGGAAAGATACGCCGATACCGTTGATTTTCCCGTACCGATTCCTCCCGTAAGCCCGATAATTTTCATAATTTATTCTCCTGTGTTCCTCCCCCGTTATTTCAGCTGATACCAATTTTCTCCGCTGCTGACACCGACAGAAAGTTTTACCTTCATCGGCATAACATTTTCCATGCAGGATGCCAAAAGCGCGGCCACCCGTTCTCGCTCTTCTTTCGGTGTTTCCAAGATCAGTTCATCGTGTACCTGCAAAATCAGACGAGCGGGGATGTTCTCTTTTCGGAGCCTCCGATATACGGATATCATCGCCAGCTTAATAATATCCGCTGCGCTTCCCTGAATCGGACTGTTCATTGCCAGCCTTTCTCCGAGCTGCCGCACGGAATAAGAAGAAGCATGGATTTCATTAATATACCGTCTTCTTCCCATAATCGTCAGCAAAAATCCTTGCTTTTTACAGTTTTCAACCTGCTCTTCCATAAAGTGTTTGACACCTGGAAATCTTCTAAAATATTCTTCGA
>CAKQWL010000094.1 GCA_934278965.1 uncultured Clostridia bacterium
GGAGAGAGGAATTTCATCTTCCGGTTCAGGAGGGCGTTTTTAGGGCTGAAATGCTGGTGAAGATTTATAATGACGGGCCTGTGACGATTCTGCTTGACAGCAGACGAAATTTTTAACAATCGAGAAAGAGCCGTGAAAAGACAGGATCCGAGTATCGGCTTTGAAATAAAAGACAGAAACGGAGGAAAGCATGAAGGTACAGTGTATTCCGAGCGGCGCGTTTGGCGTAAATACCTATATCGGTGTAGATGAAGAGAGCGGCTGCTCCATTTTGGTTGATCCGGGAGGATACAACCGGGAAACAGCGGATTTTATCCGAAAAAACGGAGATTCGCTTCTTTATATTATTTTGACGCATGGACACGGCGATCATATCGGCGGAGTTCTGCAGTATCGGCAGCTTTTTCCGCAGGCAAAACTGGTGGCCGGAGAACACGAGAAAGACATGCTGGCGGACCCTTCCTTAAACGCGTCTTACGAAATCTGCGGTAAGAGTATTTCTCTCGCAGCGGACATTTGGGTCCGGGAGGGCGATACGCTTACGGTCGGCGAAACAGAATTGAAGTTCTTCCATACACCGGGGCATACACCGGGCGGAATCTGCATTTTGGCGGGAGATATCCTCTTCAGCGGGGACACGCTCTTCTGCCGCTCGATCGGAAGAACCGATTTCCCGGGCGGTTCATTTGATCAGATCCGCAAGTCCATCCGCAATAAACTTTTTACTCTACCGGATAAGACCCGTGTGCTGCCGGGACACATGGGACCGACGACAATCGACGAAGAGAAGAGGAGCAATCCGTTTGTATAAGATTATTTTAAGTGAAAATGTCAATCGGTATCACTGTGAGGAGCTCATTAAGATTTTTCTCCGTCCGGACCGATTCCGAATTTATTATGTCCCGGAAGCCGTTTCGGACAGCTATGGGGAGGATAAAGCGGATATCGTTATCAATCTGACCTCGGCGGCCTTTGTGGAGGCAGATAAGGACACCGTAAAACGCGAGCTTTTTCGGCGCCTTTCCGAAGCAACCGGTCACTGCCATGAATGGGGGATTTTGACCGGTGTTCGTCCGGTAAAGCTGGCCGGCGAACTGGTGAGAAAATTCGGAAGCGATGAAGCCGTATCGAGGGTACTTCGCGAGCAGTATCTGCTGTCGGAGGAGAAGAAGGATTTGATTCTTTCGATTTACCGTTATCAACAGAAGCAGCTTTCGATGCCGCCGGAGCGCAGTGTAGGGCTTTATCTTGGGATTCCATTCTGCCCGACTCGCTGCCTTTACTGTGCGTTTACCTCCAATCAGGCGGAGCCGGCCGAAATCGAGCGCTATCTGAAGGCACTTCACCACGAGATTGACGGTACCGCGGCATTGATGAAAAGCCGAGGACTGTATCCGGAGTCTGTTTATATCGGGGGCGGTACACCGACGACTTTGACGGCGGGTCAGTTGGACGAACTGATGGCGCACATCAATACGGCCTTTGATATATCCGGACTTCGGGAATTTACCGTAGAGGCGGGAAGACCGGATACGATCGATACGGAAAAACTTCTTGTCATCCGGAAGCGGGGAGCGGAACGCATCAGTATCAATCCGCAGTCCATGAAAGACGAAACGCTCGAAATTATCGGGCGCTCTCATAAGGCATCGGATATCCGCCGAGCGTTTGAAGACGCGAAAAGTGTTGGAATCCCGTGCATCAATGCGGATGTTATCGCCGGACTGTCCGGAGAAGATGAAGCGGATTTCGGACGGACACTTGATCAGATCATTGCGATGGGGGCGGACAATATCACCGTTCATACGCTCGCTGTAAAGCGCGCCTCTCGGTTGGTTGAGTTGGATAAGGACTTTCATTATAAGCAGGCAGAGATCGTGAAACGCCAGTTGGAAAGAGGCAGAGCGATTTTGGCTGAAAACGGGTATCGGCCGTATTATCTGTATCGCCAAAAGAATATGGCGGGCGGTCTTGAGAATGTAGGGTACTGCAAAAATGACACCTTAAGCGTTTACAATGTACGGATCATGGAGGAAATGCAGACGATCGTTGCGCTGGGGGCCGGCGGAATTTCAAAGGTTTATTATCCTTCCGAAAACAGACTGGAAAGGGCGGCCAATGTCTCGAATTATCAGATTTATATCGACCGAATCGATGAGATGATTGAGCGAAAGGAAAAAATTATATTCCAGGAGGAAAAAACGATATGTTAACGAATGCACCGAAAGGAACAAAAGACATCATGCCGAAGGATGTCTATAAATGGCAGTATGTTGAAAAGATTTTTGCGGAGATCTGTAGGGAATACGGATTCCGTGAAGTGCGGACGCCGAGTTTTGAGCATACGGAGCTGTTTAAGCGCGGTGTCGGCGATACCACCGATATCGTAGAAAAGCAAATGTATACTTTTGATGATTATGCCGGACGGAGTATTACCCTGAAACCTGAGGGAACATCCCCGGTGGTGCGGGCTTTCGTGGAGCATAAAACATACGCGGAAGTACAGCCGACAAAGATGTATTATGTGATTCCGTGTTTCCGTTACGAAAAGCCGCAGTCGGGAAGACTCCGCGAGTTTCACCAGTTCGGCATTGAAACTTTCGGGACGGGAAATATGCTGGCGGACGCGGAAATTATCGCATTGGCATCGGACTTTCTCACTCGGCTGGGTATCCGGGATGTAGAACTTCACATCAATTCGATCGGATGTCCGGACTGCCGGAAAAAGTACCGGGAAGCGCTGAAAGCGTTTCTTCTTCCGAAGTATGATCAGCTCTGCGATACCTGCAAGAGCAGATTTGAACGAAATCCAATGCGGATTTTAGACTGCAAATCGCCCGTTTGCCATGAATTGACGAAAGGGGCTCCGATGATGCTGGATTATCTCTGCGAGGACTGCAGAACGGCATTTGAAGATTTACAGACGAATCTGACTTCTCTCGGGGTACCGTTTGTTATCGACCCGGGCATTGTAAGAGGTTTGGATTATTACACGAAGACAGCCTTTGAGTTCGTTTCCAATAATATCGGCGCGCAGGGCACTGTCTGCGGCGGTGGTCGGTATGATAATCTGATCGAAGAGGTCGGGGGACCTTCGATCCCGGGAGTCGGTTTCGGTCTCGGAATTGAGCGTCTGCTTCTCGTAATGGAGGCAAATGGGGTCGTGATTCCGGCGCCGGAAGGACCGGATGTCTTTATTGCGTTCCTCGGAGATCGCGGAAAGGCATACGCGCTCGGACTGATGCGTGACCTGCGCACCAAGGGGGTTCGGACGGAAATGGATGTTTTGGCCAGAAACCTGAAAGGGCAGTTGAAATACGCGGATCGGATCAATGTGCGTTATACTGTTGTTGTCGGAGATCAGGAGCTGGACGAAGGGGTGCTGCTTCTTAAGGATATGAAGCATTCGACGCAGGAATCGGTAAAGATTGATGAGATCAGAGAGGTACTGACAGAGAAGATCGGCAGATAAACAAGACAGATAGGAGAGAAAAATGGTTTATAAAAGAACGCATATGTGCGGTACACTGCGGAGCGCAGATATTGATAAAGAAGTCGTATTGAACGGCTGGATTGCGAAGCGGAGAAATCTCGGTGGATTGATTTTCTGCGATTTAAGAGATAAGACCGGAATTGTACAGATTGTCTTTGATGACACGGTTCCGGAAGAGCTTCACGCGTTGGCGGACAGTCTCAGAAGTGAGTATGTTGTCGGCGTAAAGGGAGTGGTTCGTGAGAGACAAGCGAAAAATGCAGAGCTTCCGACAGGAGAGATCGAAGTCTTTGTGAGCGAAATGATTTTATACTCGGAAGCGGATACACCGCCGATCTACATTCGGGACGACGACAATGTAGATGACAATCTGCGGTTGAAGTACCGTTATCTGGATCTGCGCAAACAGAAAATGCAGAACAATCTTACATTCCGTCATCGGGTAACAAAAGTGGCGCGGGATTACTACGATGAGATGGGATTTACCGAAGTGGAAACGCCGATGCTGATTAAATCCACACCGGAGGGGGCGCGGGATTATATTGTGCCGTCCAGAGTACATCCGGGCAGCTTTTATGCTCTGCCGCAGTCCCCGCAGATGTTCAAGCAGCTTCTGATGGTCGGCGGTACGGATCGCTACATGCAGATTACAAAGTGCTTCCGGGATGAAGACCTGCGTGCGGATCGTCAGCCGGAATTTACACAGATTGACCTGGAGATGTCTTTTGTCGATGTGGATGAGGTTATCTCCATCCAGGAAGGATTTCTGCAGCGTCTTTTCCGTGAAGTAATGCATGAAGAGATCACGCTGCCGCTTCCGAGAATTCCTTATGAT
>CAKQWL010000095.1 GCA_934278965.1 uncultured Clostridia bacterium
TCTTTATGAGAATCCAATAAGAAGGTCAAAACGGGAATGAAGGAAATTGAAACTGCGATGAAAACGAAAACGGACATGAAAAACGCGGCCGCCTACCGCTGCATCAATATTCTGGCCAATAAACAGCGGCGCTATTTCGGAACGCTTTCGTTCGCCTCGGAATTCAGCGGTGCCCAGGGAAAGGCTCTGCATTATATCTTGGAGAACTACGATAAAGAACTCTTTCAAAAAGATCTGGAAGAAGAGTTCGGTCTGCGGCCGCCGACGGCAACGGTCCTTCTTCAGCATATGGAGCAGAACGGCCTGATCTCCAGAGAACGCTCGAGTTTGGATGCCCGTCTCAAAAAAATTGTCGCGGCGGAAAAAGCGCGCTCCTATGCGCCGATCCTTTCCCGCGATCTTTCCAAACTCGAATTCGCACTGACCGCCGGCATCGCCCCGGAAGATCTTGCGATCTGGAAGAAAGTTACTGCGCAAATGCTCCAAAATCTCTGACCCGCAACTCCATAATCGAGAGAGCTTTTCTGTGCTTCATCTCTATTCTATCATCCGCGCCCGTTATCATAGCTGCATCGCTGAAAATCATGTTAAACAACGAACTATATAAAACAAGAAAGGACTGATTCCAATGCATCCTGAAAAATTATTACCGACCCGAATTCTTTTTTATATCGCCGGCCTTCTGCTGATGACCGTCGGCATTGCCCTTTCCGTTAAATCCGGACTCGGCGTATCTCCGATCAGTTCCGTTCCCTATACCATGACCTGTGTTTTCGGTATCGAAATGGGACTGGCTACCATTCTATTTCATATTTTCCTCGTTCTGCTCCAAATACTTCTTCTCCGCCGCCGCTTCGAATGGAAAAATCTCCTCCAAATCCCGGTTGGAATTCTTTTCGGTGTTTTCACCACATTTTCAAATTTTCTGATGACCTTCCTGCCCGCTGCGGAGAATATTTGGCTGCGTCTTTCTCTCATGCTCGCCAGCACTCTTCTGATCGCTGCCGGACTCTTTTTTTATGTGCCCGCCAATATCGTTCCCTTGGCCGGTGAAGGCGCCATGCTCGCGATCTCCGGCGTTACTCAAAAACCGTTTCCGACAGTGAAGATGATTTTCGACAGTTCGATGGTCCTCTTCTCGCTTCTTGTCTGCCTGATTTTCCTGCGCTCTCTTGGCAGCGTCGGTATCGGCACAGCCGGAGCCGCCATTCTTGTCGGCAGTGAACTGGCGCTTCTCCATCGAATATTCAGACCGCTCCCAACTTCGGTGCCTTCCGAAACGGCAGCGCGTCAAAACGGATCATCGAATCCCCTGTACCAAAAAGGGCTGTCTCCATGAGAGACAGCCCTTTTCTTTTCCCGTTTTGATTTTTGTTTGAATCAAACCTTCCGATTTTTCACGCCCGCAGGACGCTTGATTATCCCCGCAGCTTTCCTTCCTATTCGCGGCGGAAATAAACTTTCGTCTCTGCCGCCACAACTCCGGAGAGCGCGATCAATGCAATCAGGTTCGGCAGCGCCATCAAGCCGTTCAGAATTTCCGCGAAGGTCCATACAGCGCTTACTGTAAGGAACGGACCGGCAAGAACCGCCAGGATATAGAGCCAGCGGAACACCTTTACAACGCCCATGCTGCCATTCACCAAATACTCAAGACACTTTTCACTGTAATAATTCCATCCGAGAATTGTCGTGAACGCAAAGAATGCGAGTGCCATCATCAGGACGAAGGAACCAATTGCCGGATTCCAAGGAAGTCCGTTCTGGAAAGCATAACTTGTGATATCTACACCCTCCAGTTCAAACATCCGGTACGCACCCGTTACCATCAATGTCGTACCGGTCATAGTACAAATGACGACCGTATCGATAAAGGTTCCCGTCATCGTTACAAGACCCTGACGCACCGGCTCATGCGTTTTTGCAGCTGCAGCCGCAATCGGGGCACTGCCGAGTCCGGATTCGTTGGAAAAGATACCGCGGCCAACCCCCTTCTGCATCGCCAGAAGGACCGCACCGAAAGCTCCGCCCGCTACCGCGTCCAATCCAAACGCGCTCCGAACAATCGCCAGCAGCGCCGCCGGAATCTCCTGAGCATGGTAAATCAAAATAGCGAGACAAACACCGACATAAACAACCGCCATGAACGGCACGACCACCGTCGTAACGCTCGCGATTCTCTGAATACCGCCGATAACCACCAGTGCCACACCCAGCGAAACAACGACTGCCGCGATCACTGTCGCCCATGAATAATCGATTTCACCAATGGAAAAGGCAATGTTCTCTCCCTTCGGGTCAAACACCGTCTTTACAGCTCCGGCAATTCCATTCACCTGTGTCATCGTTCCGATCCCGAGAAGGCCCGCAAAGGTTCCGAAGAACGCGAACATCTTACCGAGCCATCTCCAGTTTTTGCCCATTCCGTTTTCGATATAGTAGAACGGTCCGCCGAGAACATGTCCATCCGGCTCGATCACGCGGTATTTAATCGCGAGAAGTCCTTCGGCATATTTCGTGGCCATACCAAGACAAGCCGCAACAACCATCC
>CAKQWL010000096.1 GCA_934278965.1 uncultured Clostridia bacterium
TGAAGATCCGCGTGCGGCGCTCCGGACGATCGAAGAAGGTATCGGTCTGATCCGCCAGGGCTTTTCTCTTCTGATTTTTCCGGAAGGAACGCGAAGCAAGGGCGGGCCGGTAAAAGAATTCAAAAAGGGAAGTCTCCGTCTTGCCACAAAACCGGGCGTACCGATCGTGCCGATTACGATTGACGGCACTTACCGCATATTCGAGGGAAACGGAGGCGCTGTCAAAAAAGGAGCAGAGGTCACCATTACCATCCATCCACCGATCCCGACGAAGGATTTGGATAAGCACGAGCAGGCCGTCCTGACAGAACGCGTTCAGGAAATCGTGGAAAGCGCACTTCCGCCGGAATACCGGCATTCGGCAGCGTCTGCCGATTCCGACAAATAATCTTGTCCTTCGAACCTCTTCGGGTTTTATGATAAGAAATCAAAGAGAAATCCAAAGCATACTCAAAGAGCACCTGAAAGGAACTCATTCCTTCCGGTGCTCTGTTCGTATCATGAAAAAAACTATTTATTTTTCAATCCGGCTGAGGCAAGTCTTCAGGAGATTCATGCAGACCGCAAGGCCTTCTCTCTTACCATCGTTCTTTGGACTGTATTCTACAAAATCCATCGAGCAGATCTTCCCGCTGTCAAAGAACATTGCCAAGCATTTTTCGGTATCCTGTATCGACGGGCCGTCCGGAACCGGAAGTCCCGTTGCCGTATATTCTTCCCCGTCCATGAAATCCACATCAAAGCTCAGATGAACATAGCTCGTTTTGACCAGAGAGAGCAATTCTTTTACCGCCGCTTCGATCCCTTTTTCCCGAACCTCATCCATCGTGAAACACCGAATGTTCTTTTCCCGAATGATTTCTTTCTCACCGTCATCAATGGAGCGCGCTCCGAGATAAAATAAGTTTTCAGGAAGCAGCTTGACCGTGTCCTTTCCGAAACCGTCGATCAGCTTTCTGCTTCCGAGCCCAAGACATGCCGCCAGCGGCATCCCATGGATATGGCGGGAATCCGAAGTTTCGTTCGTGTTGATGTCCGTATGCGCATCCACCCAGATCACCGTCAAATCTTCTTTCGGAATATGATGATTGATCCCGGCAATGGACCCAATCCCCAAGGCATGATCTCCGCCGAGAATCAGCGGAAAATCTTTTGCCGCGATCGCGTCACAAACAGCCTGCTCCAAGCCGCGGCACGCAGCAACCGTACCGTTTAAATAATCCATCGTCGGATCAAAACGCTCGTCCTTATCCTCCGGAACCGGAACAACAACTTCCCCGCTCACCGAATGCCCGAGAGACTCGCACAAATCCCGGATGCCCGCCTCCTTAAAACACTCATAAGCTTTTTCTGTTCCCGGATTGTTGCATCCGTACCAAAGCGGCACACCGATCAGCCGTACGCCCATCTTTTTTCTCCTTTCCTAACTCCCCTTTTTGTTTTCTGTTTTTACCAGCTTTTTTGCCTCTTACTCCTGTTTTTGCGCCCTTCTATCTGCCAAGGCCAAAATCCTCTTTGACGCGAGCAAGAGTCTTTTCCGCGATTGCGTTCGCCTTCTCCTGTCCTTCATCCAGCACCTTCATCAGCTCTTCCGAGTGCCGAATCTCTTCGAAGCGCGCGCGAATCGGCCGGATCGCGTCTGTTGTCACCTCTACAAGATCTTTCTTGAAATCCCCGTATCCGCGTCCTTCATATTCTTTTTCCAGATCCGGAATGGATTTCCCGGAAAATACACTGTAAATCGAGATCAGGTTGCTGACACCTGGCTTGTTCTCCACATCGAACCGGACCTCTGCGTCGGAATCCGTTGTTGCCCGCATAATCGCTTTCTTGATCTTGGCATCGCTGTCGAGAAGGGAGATTCTGCTG
>CAKQWL010000097.1 GCA_934278965.1 uncultured Clostridia bacterium
GCGGTACACCGAGGAGCACCGCTCCGAGCGTCCCGTACACCGAGGTCAGAATGAACGGAAGAATCCCGTAAAGCGGCGGATCGGATGTGGATGCCCACACCCGTCCAAGCAGGAATTTCGTTATTCCGATTTTTTCAATTGCCGGTGCGCCCGATAGAACCAAGAACCCCGTAATAATCAGTACAAACAGAACTGCCGTAAACCCGCAGGCTGTAAATACCGCTCCCATTATCTTTTCAAAGACCGCAGCCTTTTTTCTTGTTGTTTTCATTGCTTTTCACCGTACCTGTAACTTTTCCCGCCTTTCGTGCGTTTCATCCGCAAGTTCCGCCGTATCTCCGTCAAGTTTTCGATGATTTCTTACTCCGCTGTCGGGATTGCGCCCGCTTCCAGAATTAAATCTGCGGCATCACCGCTTACTGCGAAGTCGAAGAATGCCTGTGCGGTTTCGCTGAGCGGCTGATCTTTCTGCGTTACGAAAACAAAGTTTCTCTGAATCTTGTAAGTTCCGTCCTTTACCGTACCCGCACTGGCTTCGACGCCATCAACCCGAACGGCTTTCACGGTATCCTTTACAGCTGCGAGTGAAGCGTATCCAATGGCATTCGGATTGCTTGCAACGGTCTGGATTACATCACCGGTGGATGTCAGCTCCTGTGCATACTGGCAGGCCTCTTTTGTTCCTGTAATGGATTCAAATCCGTCTCTTGTTCCGGAAGCCGCCTCTCTGCCGATACATACGATCGGAGCATCACTTCCGCCGAGATCCTTCCAGTTTGTAACCTCACCCTTGTAAATGCGTGCGATATCTTCCAGCGAAAGATCTTCTACTGTATTTTCAGGATTGATTACCATCGCGATTCCGTCGATTGCTACAACCGTTTCCTGCAGGGTCTTCGCTTCTTCTTCCGTCAGATCACGGCTGGCAAGTCCGATATCACATCTGCCTTCCTGTACGGCCTGAATGCCGGAGCCGGAACCGGTCGGGTTATAGGTAACTGTCACACCGCTGTTATTTTCCATATAAGCTTCGCTCAAAAATCCGATCACCTTTTCCATCGATGTCGAGCCGTCTGTCGATACCGTACCTCCTGCTTCCTCGGTTCCTCCGCCGCATCCTGCGAGCATACCGACCGCCAGAAGTGCGACCATCATCATGATCATCATTTTTTTCGCTTTTCTCATTTCCTTCATCTCCATTTCTTTTTCTTTCCTCTTTAGGATAGTCTCATTGTACGTCTTCCTGTGTTAACCCTAAAAGTCATCTTCTGTTAACAGTATGTAACAATTTCTGCAAAATACACCGCCGACCAACAAAAATGCGCTTTCCCTTCCGGCAAAAGCGCATTTTGAGATTTTGATTCTTATTTTACTCTTTGGAATCCGGAAGAACGGAATCCGCCGTCGAAACGACATCTTCTCCGGCTGTGAGCGTCAGGCTGCTACCGGAGCCGCACTTCGGAGCAGAAAAGAAGACATATCCGGCATCGCAAAGTGCCGTTCCACTGTAAAGCACCTCTCCATCCGCATCGGCAATGGTAAATGCGCTCCCGGAAACAAGCAGTGTCTCCGCGCCTCCGCCCGGAAAATCGCCGCCGGCAAAATCACCCGGCTTTCCCGAAGGCGGCTCCGGAGGCATTTCTCCGTTCCGTTCCGGCTTTTCGCGCCCGGACATCTGCGGCATCTCCGGCCTTTCACCTGACATTCCTCCTCCGTTCATCGGGGAAGAGAACGCCGTATTTCCAAACGCGGCATAGGCCTGTGTGCCGGAAAGCTTCATACCCATCCCGCTGCTGCCGCCGGCAGCAAGGAGCGTTCCGCCGGTAATCGCAATCTCACCGTCCGCATCCAGCGGCTGATTATCGGCTCTGTTTGCCGTCCACACAAGGACCGTTCCGCCGCTGATTTCAATCGTTCCGTTCGAATCAATCCCGTCCCCCGAGGTCGAATCCATCCTAAATTCACCGCCTGAGATACAGACCGCAAACGGATAATCGCTCCGCTCACTGTTTGCTGCGTTGATGCAGTCATCCTCCGAATGGATTGTAACCGTACCGGACAGGGCATTTACAAGCAATGCCTCAATTCCCTCGTAACAATCCGAAATGGCGATTTCCGGACCGTCACTTCCATCTTCTCCGATCGTTATTTCATCATCACTGTGAATGGCATCATCCGCAGCTTGAATCGACAGCATCCCGCTTTGAATCCGAACCGGTATTTCCGAATGGATTCCGTCATTGACGGAGGCATCGATGGAGAGCATAAGCTCCCGAATTACGAATTCCGTATCCTGCGTTTCGTCAGATGCCGCTCCGGCTTTGATGGCATTCTTGCCGTTGGCTTCGATCGAGAGTGTCCCCGCTCCGCGCAGCGTTACGGCCGACCCGTCTTTACATTTCAGCACGGCATTCTCGGCCTCGGTATTTTCCGGATGGGTCTCATCATTGTTCGCTTCGGTATCCGCGAGTGTATTGGTCGTCCCGGAGGCCGCAACGATATCCACACGGCTGTTCTTCCCGCATACAAGCGGCGCCGAATCCGCGCTCGTCAGGGAGATCCCATTCAAAACGATGGTCACATCCTCCGTTCCCTTTTTGACGGTGACCGATCCGTCCCCGCAGCTCCCGGACACAAGATATGTCCCGCTTTGACCGATGGTAAGATCCGTACCGGAAATCTGACATCCGTCCTCCTCCGAAACCTCGATCTCATTTTCAGAAAAGACCACCGAAACAGCATTGCTGCTGTCGTATTCTTCCGAATCCGAATTTTTACTTTCCCCTCCGCACGCTGTAAGCACTCCTGTCAGAAGCAATGCGAAAAGGAAGAACCCTATTCGTTTTTTCATCTTTTTCGTTCTCCTTTCGTTCTTTTGCCGCTATTTTAATCAAGCCGCCTAAAATTTACCTAAAGAAAATTTTTTGTTTTTCTTTAAGTCTGCTTTAGGCTGCCGCTTTATGATGAAACTGCGGAACATTCAAGGCGGTTCCGCAATATGTTACGACAGGAGGTTCATCATGTCAGAGAATACACAGTACACTTTTCAGCGATATGAAAAGAAATATATTCTTACCGAAGAGGAAAAAAATCTTCTCCTCTGCCGGATGCGGCCGTATATCGAAGCGGATCGCTACGCGAAGTACACCATCTGCAGCCTTTATTACGACACATGGGACTTTCGCCTGATTCGCGCTTCCATCGAAAAACCGGTTTACAAAGAAAAACTCCGGGTGCGCAGTTACGGCACACCGTCCGACAAGGACAAGGTCTTTATCGAGCTGAAGAAAAAATACGACGGGATTGTTTATAAAAGAAGAATTGAAACAACCGCTTCCGATGCGAGCGATTTTCTGAACGGCGACGGCGACGGTTTCTCCGGTGCGGCCGGGCGTTTCGGTCAAATCGGAAAAGAAATTTTGTGGTTCCGTGATTTCTACAAGGTTTCGCCCCAAGTCCTGATCGCCTATGACCGCGAAGCGTTTTCCGGTGTCCGCAATCCGGGACTTCGGATTACATTTGACAGCGGTCTCCGCTGGAGAGATACCGCGCTGGACCTTCGTCTGGGAGATCACGGCGAGGCAATCCCGATCCGAGCTTCTTCCCGGAGAAGCAGGACTCTGAAAAATCCGGTTTTGCAGCATCCCGTCCTGATGGAAATTAAATTTCCGGGAACTTCGCCGCTTTGGCTGAGCCGAATGCTGTCCGAACTTAAAATTTTTCCGTCATCTTTTTCAAAATACGGCACTTGTTACCGTTCCTGTCTGCTTCCGGACAGGACATCAAAGGAGGGTTTTCTTTATGTTTGATTTTACACTTTATTCCGTTCTCGACTCCGGACTCACGCTGGGTTCTTTCATCGCCTGCAGTGCAGTTTCGCTCGGAATCGGTATCGGCATCGCGCTTATCAATCGCTTCCGCTCGCAATGTTCCCAAAGCTTTGCGCTCACATTGGCGATCCTGCCGGCCATCGTGCAGACCGTTATCATGCTTGTAAATGGAAACATCGGCGCGGGGGTCGCCGTTGCGGGCGCATTCAGTCTGGTTCGTTTCCGTTCCGTTCCCGGCACTGCCAAAGAGATTCTTTCGATCTTCCTTGCCATGGCTGTCGGTCTGGCCGCCGGAATGGGATATCTTATCCTCGCAGTTTTGTTCTTCCTGATTATCGCCATTGCCATGCTCCTTTTGACGGCATCCGGTTTCGGCGGCAGTGACCGGGCAGAACGTCTTCTCAAAATAACGATTCCGGAAGATTTGGATTACGATGGTCTTTTTGATGATCTGTTCCAAATCTATACCAAGCGTATCTCCCTGGAAAAAGTGAAAACCTCCAACCTCGGTACCCTTTATGAGCTTCAATATCGCATTATCCTGCGCGAAGACCGCGTCCCAAAAGAATTTCTGGATGCGATCCGCTGCCGGAACGGTAATCTGAACATTGTCTGCGCAAAAGCCAAAGAACGCGATCTTCTTTAGGTTCGGCACAAGCGCAGCAAATACGGGCGGGATTGTTTTTTGCCCGTATTTCTTCTATAATATTCTTATTCAATACTCTACGAAAGGCAGGTGCAGACCATGCGTTTATTGATCGCCGAAGATGAAACGGATCTCGCAGAAGCGCTCGCTGCATTTTTTGAAAAAAATCAGTTCTCTGTCGATACAGTTTTTGATGGATTTGATGCTTATGATTATGCCGTCAATGCCG
>CAKQWL010000098.1 GCA_934278965.1 uncultured Clostridia bacterium
CGCTTTTTCCGCTTCGGCAACGAGCTTCCGAACAACGGCCTCTCCTATATGCCTGCGGCGAAAATCCGGATGCACGGCAATATTCGTAATATGCCCCTCGCCGGCCACCAGCCAAATTCCGGCATACCCGACGACATTTCCCTGAAGCTCTGCCGCAAGATAAAGCGCCAGACGGTTTTCCGCAAGCTCATGACGGATGGAGTCCTCGCTCCACGGTGTCCGGAAGCACATTCGCTCCAGCGCCGCAATCGCTTCGGTATCCCGTTCCTCCGCTCTTCGGATCCGGCATTCTTCCCTGCGCATTTCGTTCATTTTCTCTCCTGCATTTCTTCCAGTTTTCTTTCCGCTTCGGCTTTCCGCATGTATTCCGGATGAAGCTGTCCGTATTCCAGCAGGGCGCCGGACTTAAAGAGCTCCCCGGCCAATCGGACGACAGAGCCGGCGCGCTGCGTCCTCCCGTCCGTCGCGCAGCGAATTCCCCGCGCCTCGCAGTAAGCCGTTATCCGCTCTCCATACGGAACGCAGCCATCCCCAAAGAGCACGATCCTTTTATTCCCGCTTCGCTCCGCTTCCGCAGAAAGCTTGTCCAGAAATTCCTCCAAAAGAAAAGCTCCGCCCGGAACCGCGTCTCGGATTTTTCCGCCTTCCCAGACGAAAGCCCCGGCATATACTTGGCTGCGCCGCGCATCGAAAACGGGAACGATCATCCCTTTTTCCTCTTCGGCATGATATGCAAAACTGCGCAGCGTCGGAACTGCGATCGCGGAAGCGCCGGTCGCCTGGCAAAGAGCCCGCACCGTTGCGACTCCGATTCGGATTCCGGTAAAGGAGCCCGGTCCCTGAGACGCTGCAATCGCATCCATATCGTCTATTTGCAATTGACAATCTGATAGTAATTTCCCGATCATCGGCGTCAAATTCTGCAAGTGGTTCAGCGTTCCTTCCGAAACCCTCTCCGTTACAGTGCCGGAGTCATTCAGCAGCGCGACCGAACACTGCGGTCCTGTTGTTTCAACTGCCAGGATTTTCATCTTCCCTGCTCCTTTCGTGAAAATTCGTAAATTCGTTCTTCCGGTGCGCTCCCGTAACAAATGTTCAGGATCAGTGCGCCTTCCGGGATAAGCTCTTCGTTCAGGTCCGCCCATTCCACGACGGAAAGGCCGTCGCCGAAAAGATATTCCTCCGCGCCGATCTCAAAAAGCTCGTCCGGATCATGGACCCGATATAGGTCAAAATGAAAAAGCGGCATCCGACCGGAATGATATTCCTGCACCACGGTAAAGGTCGGACTGGTGATTTCCTCCGTCACACCGAGTCCGCGCGCGATCGATTTTGTCAAAGTCGTTTTCCCGGTCCCGAGGTCCCCGATCAGCGCGATCACATCGCCTCGCACCGCCGCGCGGGCAAGCGCTTCGCCGACGGCCTCCGTATCCCGCTTACTTTGGATCCGGATTCGCTTTCTGTTTGTATTTTTATTCTCCTCTTCAAAGATCTTTTCAAACATAAAATCCTCCAACAGTTTATTTTATCATAAAATGTAGGCCGGCCGAAATAGATTTTAAAAAATTATCCGGTCCTTCCTCTGCAGAACCGGATCATTTTATCACTGATTTTTTGATTACTTTGCTTTAACGATGCAAAAATGCGGAAATGCGCTTGTACAGGAGGAAGGTCGCAATCGAATTGATTCCCGCCTTTACCGCGTTGAATGCCAAAATAAACGGCATGACCTCTTTGACCGCCGACACAGGCCACCCTGTGAAAAGCGGCGTAATCCAGAGATTCGCAAAGTACATCACGATGACCATTGCAGCCGTTCCTGCACCGAGTGCCAGAATGGCCTCTTTTTTCGTCTTCTTATGTCGATAAAGCAGTCCTGCGGTCAGCACAAAAGCTCCCGTCGCAATGATATGCATGATAATCCCGTAAAGGCCGCTTCCTGCACTGACCGTCAGTCCCTGTACCAAAGAAACGACTACGGTGATCACAAGTCCCGCCAAAGGACCAAAAGCAAAGGTTCCGATCAGAATCGGCACATCCGCCGGATCATATTCCAGAAAGCTGACGACCGGAAAGATCGGGAAGTGTACAAAGTAAACGAGGATCACGGACAGCGCTACCAGCATCCCCATTTTTGCGAGTTTTACGGATTTTTTTTGTTGATTCATTTTGGATTCCCCCATTCTGTCTTTTCGTTTTAGCATAAGGAATCTGTTTCACGAAAAAACCCTGAGGCAAAAACCTCAGGGCGAAATCATCCCAATAAAAGAAGCCCTCTCGCTTCTCCTATTTTTCGTTTCTCTTTATCCGGACTATACCGTTGGTGCGGGGATCCAACCCGCTCTGCACAGCCGACGCCGCTTATCAAAACCGCTCGACAGGCCCTCGGACTCGTCGCAGACACGACGCGGATGCATTCTCCCGAATCAAAAAGACGCATCTCAAACATCACATGCCGCGCTTTACCGCCAGTAAGGAATCTCACCTTGCCCTGAAACATGTTATTCATTTATGCGAGCTTTATTATATACCTTGCCGTTCGCTTTGTCAATGCCCGCCGCAGCGCTTCACGCTTCCGGTGCACAGAGACGCGCGATCGCGTCCGCGTAGATCTTTGCGGTCAGCACCAATTTATCGATCTCGATAAATTCATTTTTTTGGTGTGCCAACTCCGGATCCCCCGGAAAAATCGCTCCAAACGCCACGAGTCCGCTGCAGGCACGCGCATAGGTCCCGCCGCCGATCACCAGCGGCCGGCTTTCCGTATCGCCGGTATGCTCCCGATAGACCTCCATCAGCGTCGCGATCAAAGGACTGTCCGCCGGCATATACACCGGATCCTGCGCCTTTCCCTTCACTACGCCGAGGTCATCTTCGTTGAGTGCCGGCAAGATGGATTCATACACATCCTCCGCATCAAATGTCACCGGATAGCGCACATTGATCGTCACGGAAGCCGATTCCGGATCCAGCTCGATCATCCCGACATTCAGTACCAGCTTTCCGGACGGCTCATCGGAAAGACCGCAGCCCAGGCTCGTTCCGTCCGTCTCAAACCCAATGCGGCGGTTATAGAACTCCAAAAATTCGGAAACATCTTCATTGACAAAAGAAAATCCGCCGAGAAAATCCGCAAGAATGGAAATCGCGTTTTCTCCCTTCCACGGCGTAGCACCGTGTGCCGACACGCATTTGATGAAGGATCTGGAAGCGGATTCTCTTGACGCAGTGGAGATCATTATGGCGATCGAGGAT
>CAKQWL010000099.1 GCA_934278965.1 uncultured Clostridia bacterium
GCATGGCAGAACAGGCGCTCTTGACAAAGTGAATTTTCAGAATTATTATACAGCCATAAAAAGGAACTAAGGCGTTCCGGAAATGAGATAAAGGAGGAAGAGACATGTTAAGTATCAAAACAGGAAACAGTATTCATTCAGATGCGGCATTGGCAGCGAAGGAAGCCGCGGCGAGCGTCAGAGGAGATCTTTCTGATATGAAAATGGCATTTGTCTACAGCGGAGTTCAGTACGACCAGAAAGCGTTTCTGGACGCAATGAAGAAAGAACTGCCGGGAGTTCCTCTGATTGGTAATACTTCGTTTACCGGCGTGATGACACCGAATGGATTTATCAGCTCGGAAGAGGGATTTGCCGGAATTATGACGCTTTCGGGGGATGATCTTACCGTGGGCGTTGCGGGAGCGGCCAAGGAAGGGAGCGCAAGAGAGACCGGACACAAGGTAGCGGAGAAAGCGCTTCGTGCGGCAGGACGCACCGATGCGCCGGATTATTTCTATATGACAGCACCATCCGGGGAGGAAGAGTATTACCTTAAGGGTATCACGGAAGTAATCGGAAGAGTTCCGTTCTTCGGCGGTACGGCTGCCGACAACAGCATCAGCGGGGAATGGCTGCTTTATACCGATGAGCTGGTCATGGCGGAAGGCGTTGCAGTAGCATTCTTCTATACGGACAGACCATTCGCGAACAAGTTTACCGGGGCGTACCGTGAAACGGAAAAAGCAGGGGTTATTACGAAGATTGAAGGAAAGAGAACTCTTTCGGAAATCAATGGAAAACCTGCTCTTCAGCAATATCGCGAGTGGACCGGAGCCGGAGCGGAAGAGGTAGCGGGAGGAAACCTGCTCTCCTATGCGATTGAAAAGCCGCTCGCCGTAAAGGACCGTCTTGGAGACCTCGCGGCGATTCGTCACCCGATGAACGGAAATGAAGATGGATCCATGGCAATCGGCAACCATCTGGCTGTCGGTACGGCGGTTGTTTTGATGGAAGCTTCCGTGGATGAACTGATTTCATCGGTAGGAAAGACGCTCGAAGAATTAAAGAAGAAGATCGGAGCTCCGATTGCGGGTCTTCATCTGGTACACTGCGGCGGACGTCGCGCCGGAATCGGGGAACGAATCGGCGAAGTGTATGAAGAAGTGAAGAAGCACGCGGACGGTATTCCGTTCATCATGGAATTTACCTTCGGAGAATACGGCTACGAGGATGACGGAAACAATACCTGCGGCGGACTGATGCTGTCGTTCACGGCATTCGGAAAGTAGTGAATCCAAAAGAGAAGAGAGAAGAACAAAGAAAAACAGAAAGTAAACAGAAAATAAATCGGGGAAAGGAGAAACAGCTATGAAGATGATCATTAACGGGAGAAAGGTAGACAGTCTGAGCGGGGAGACTTTTGATGTCATTGCTCCGGCCACAGGAAAGGTAATCGATAGTGTACCGAAGGCAAACGCGCAGGATCTTGAAAATGCGATTACTGCCGCGGAAGCCGGGCAGAAGATTTGGGCGAAGGTACCGATTTCGGAAAGAGCGGAAGTCCTTTATCGCTTCCTGGATATTGTTCACGAAAACAGAGAGGATCTGGCGCAGACTCTTTCCGCGGAAAACGGAAAGCCGATCCGGGAGGCACGGGCCGAAATCGGAAACATTAAGATTGGTTTTTCCGGCTTTATCGAGCACGCAAAGCATTATTACGGTACAGTAATTCCGGCGGGAACCGAACCGGGGCAGGACAAGCATCTTCAGTTTGTTACAAGAGAACCGATTGGTGTCGTTGCCTGCATCATCCCGTTTAACTTCCCTTGTGACCTTTACGATCAAAAGGTCGCGCCGGCACTGATGATGGGGAATGCCGCTTTGGTTCTTCCGTCGTCGGATAATCCGCTGACGCTCATGAAGCTGACAGAGATGCTGACCATGGCGGGCGTTCCGGACGGAGTGATTCAGTGCGTAACAGCGCCGGGCAGTGTCAAGAGCGTTGCGGTCAAAGACCCGAGAGTACATCTTGTAACACTTACGGGAAGCACGGAAGTCGGTATCGACACGGCCAAAATCGCCGCGGAGAACTTGACGCATACAGCTCTGGAATTGGGCGGCAACGACGCGTTTATTCTGCTCGAGGACGGAGACTTAGACCTTGCGGCGAAGGAAGTGATTTGGGGCAGAATGTATAACACCGGTCAGGTTTGCTGCGCGAGCAAGCGGTTCCTGGTTCACAATTCCTTAAAGGACGAATTCGCGAAGAAGGTCGTCGCGGAAATCAAGAAGCTGAAGTTCGGTGACCCGAAAGAAGAAGACACGGAAATCGCGTGCCTGATCAGTGAAAAAGCTGCGATAAAGGTAGAACAGCAGGTAGAACGGACGGTTGAACAGGGCGGAAAAATTGTCTTGGGCGGAAAGAGAAACGGCGCGTTTTATGAGCCGACGGTGATTGTCGATGTCCCGAAAACGGCGGATGTTGCCTCGGATATGGAGATTTTCGGACCGGTTGTGCCGATCATCGGATTCGACACGGACGAAGAAGCGATCGAGATCGCAAACAGCTCCAGATTTGGACTTTCAAGCTGCGTATTTTCGCGGGATGCAAAGAGGGCTTATAAGGTTGCGTCCGCGATGGAAGCCGGTGGTGTTGTAATCAATGGAGCAAGCTTCTTCCGCTCGTTTGAGATGCCGTTCGGCGGATGGAAGCATAGCGGTATCGGAACAGAAGGTGTCCTGTCCACTTTTGATGAGATGACCAGAGTGAAGAACATCGTTTTGAAGAATATCGCAGAGTAAAAATCGATGGCCCGGTACCGGTGAACCGGCATCGGCTGCCCGGTCGGCCATTCGATCGTTAATTTGACTGCTTTATTGAGGTTTATGGAAAAGAGAGTCCCTGAAAAGGGACTCTCTTTCGTTTTTCTTGATGCTTGATTTTTCGTGCTCGCTTCTTTGGCCGGATTATTCCAGATATCCGATCGCCTTCGAAATCTCCGAAGCAATTTGCATGATATAAGCGGCGACTTCCGGGATCCGCTCGTCGGTGAGGATATGCTTCTCACCGCTGGCGCTGACCGCGGCAACGATGTCGCCTTTATAATCATAGATCGGGGCGCCGATGCAGCGCTGCCCGAGTTCGAATTCTTCATCATCCATGGCCCAACCCTGCTTCCGTACCTTTGCAAGCTCGCGGCGGAGCGCTTCGATATCAGGGATGGTATGGGGCGTGAAGCGCACAAAGCTGCAGTCGGCGAGGATCGAATCCAGCTGTGCGTTGGAGTAATTTGCGAGAAGGCACTTCCCGAGCGAAGAACAGTAGGCGTTGACCCGAACACCGAGCCTGGAATAAAGCTTTGCGGCAGAGGAGACATTTCGCTTCTCGATATAGACGACCTTATCTCCTTCCAAAACACCGAGATAGGCGGAAAGTCCGAGATGAGCGCTCATTTCTGCGATGTAGGGACGGGCTTCCGTCTGCAGCTCCAGGTCGTTGATATAATAACTCACGGCTTCGATCAATTTGTAACCGACCTTGTATTTTCCTTCGGGTGTTTTGGAAAGATACCCGCGCTCGGTCAATGTTGAAATGATGCGGAAAGCGGTACTCTTCGGAAGCTGGGTAACGGCGGAAAGCTCCGTCAGGGTCTGACCGTCCTGCTCGGATGCGGCAGCTTCGATGACATCGAGCGCGCGTTCGATGGACTGGATGGCGTTTCGGTCGGGCATGGGAAGATCCTCCTGTTCGATTCATTTTGATTTGGTGTTCTTTGGGCACCTAAAAATGTGGCCGGTGTCGGCGTGTGTGATACATAGGGTTATTATAGCAGGAGGAAAAAGGTTTTGTACACAAAAAAATATGGAAAAATCGCCGCTTGTGTGATATAATTTACCACAACTGTAGTAAAAAATCGGGAGGAAGGAAATGTTTCTCATCAGCGGGTGTCTGCTTGGGTACAACTGCAAATACAATGGCGGAAATAACCGCTGTGAAGCCGTAAAAGCATTTGCCGAAACGGAAAGCTTTTTTGCAGTGTGTCCGGAGACCGCGGGAGGACTGCCGGTGCCGAGGCCGCCGGCGGAACAGCGTGATGGGAGCGTCTTTGACAAGGACGGCCAGGATGTTACCTATGCTTTTGTCCGAGGAAGCAGGGAGAGCATGCTGCTCTCCGAAAAAGAGGCGAAGCGCCGCGGAGAACGAATTGAGGGAGCTGTACTGAAGGCACGAAGCCCGTCCTGCGGATGCGGAGAAATCTACGACGGAACTTTCTCCGGGAAAACAAGGGCCGGAAACGGGATCTTTGCCGAGATGCTGACGGCAAAAGGGATCCCCGTGTTTACGGAAGAAACGCTGCCCTCACTGCTTGCGGAAAGGGAAGCGGCTGTGCTTTCGAAGAAAGACGAATATCCGGATATCCCGAAGGACGGGATGGACGGAAAATAAGCGAAGAGTCAGGAACGAGTAAAGAGAGGATTGAAAAATGGTAAATTATAAAGAACAGATTGCAAAGATCCTTGCGGACGCAGAAATCGGTCTTCCGCAGGAAGAAATTATGGAAATGCTGGAGGTTCCTTCGGACAGCAAGATGGGAGATTACGCATTCCCGTGCTTCAAGCTGGCCAAGGTGCTGCGTAAGGCTCCTCCGATGATCGCGAAAGATGTTGCGGCTGCAATTTCTGGAAATGAGATTTTCGAAAAGGTGGAGAATGTGAACGCTTATGTGAATATGTTCGTTTCCAAGCAGACCTTCATGGGAGAGCTTATCCCGGAAATCGTGAAGGCGGGCGCGGATTACGGCAGAAGCGACATGGGCAAAGGAAAGAAGATCATTGTAGAGTACTCTTCCCCGAATATCGCAAAGCCGTTCCACATCGGTCATATCCGTTCGACGGTAATCGGAAACTCGATCTACAAGATTTACGATTGCCTCGGTTATGAAACGATCCGGATCAACCATCTCGGGGACTACGGAACGCAGTTCGGAAAGATGATCACGGCGTATCGGCACTGGGGAAATCGGGAGGATGTCATCAGAGAACCGATCAAGACGCTTCTTTCTTATTATACGAAATTCCATGTAGAAGTAGAGACGCATCCGGAGCTGGATGATGAAGCGAGAGCGACCTTTGTAAGGCTGGAGAAGGGCGAGAAGGAAGAGGTGGAGCTCTGGCAGTGGTTCCGGGATGAGTCCCTCAAGGAATTCAACCGCGTCTACGATATGCTGGGCATTACTTTTGATTCCTATGCCGGAGAGAGCTTCTACTCCGATAAGATGCCGAGGATCGTCAATGAATTAAAGGAAAAAGGACTTCTGAAGGAATCGCAGGGTGCTCAGATTGTCGATCTGTCCGAGTACGGCATGCCGCCTGCGCTGATTACGAAATCGGACGGTTCTACGCTTTATCTGACTCGGGACGTGGCAGCGGCCGTTTACAGAAAAGAACATTACAACTTTGATAAGAATATTTATGTCGTTGCGTCACAGCAGAATCTCCATTTCCAGCAGTGGTTCAAGGTAGTAGAACTGCTCGGATATGACTGGGCAAAGGACTGCGTTCATGTGCCGTTCGGCCTTGTTTCGCTGGAAGACGGAACGATGTCGACCAGACACGGCAGAGTGGTATTCCTGGAAGATGTTCTGAATCGGGCCGTGGACCAGACGAAGGAGATTATTCGGGAAAAGGGTGTCAATACAGAGCATTTGGAAGAGACTGCAAAAGCAGTCGGCATCGGCGCTGTAATCTTCCAGGAGCTTTCCAATAACCGGATCAAGGACTATGTGTTCTCCTGGGACAAAGTGCTGAACTTTGACGGCGAGACCGGACCTTATGTACAGTATACACATGCAAGAGCCTGCTCGGTTCTGCGCAACGCAGGCGAGGAATTGGTGCGCAAAGCGGGCATGACCGATCACATCGATTTCTCCCATGTAACAGGAGAGGCGGCGTATGAACTGGCGAAGCTGATGTACGAATATCCGCATGTTATTGTCGATGCGGCAGAGAAGTATGAGCCTTCGGTGGTAACAAGACATCTTGTGGATATTGCGCAGGCCTTCAACCGCTTCTATCATGAGGAGCACATCCTCGTAGACGATGAAGCGGAGAAACTCGCGAAGATCGCGCTCGTTCAGGCAGCGAAGAATACGATCGCGAGCGCTCTCGGTCTTTTGGGAATCAAGGCGCCGGAGAAGATGTAGGGACAGAGCGAAGGAAAGTAAAACGACGATAAACGATAAGAGAAATGACGAGAAATCAGATTCAATATGAAGGAATGATCTATAGGCCTCCGAGTGAGGCCTATAGTTTACTGCTGCAGGTGACCATCGGCTGTTCGCATAACAAATGCACCTTTTGCAGCATGTTTAAAGATAAAAAATTCCGTGTCCGCAGTATGCAGGAAATCTTTCAGGATATCGACGCGGCACGGGCGATGTACCGGTATGTCGAGCGGATCTTTTTGTGCGACGGTGACGCGCTATGCCTTGCCGAGGATAAGTTGCTGGCGATTTTGAATGAGCTTCGGAAAAAATTCCCGGAGTGCCGCCGGATCAATGTGTACGGTTCACCGAAGGATGTGCTTCGCAAGACGCCGGAGGAGCTTCGATTGCTGCGGGAAGCCGGGATGAAAATGATTTATATCGGAGCGGAGTCGGGCTCGGATAAGGTGCTTGCAGCGGTTCAAAAGGGAGCGACGCGGGACGAGATCATCGAGGCGGTCAGACGCATCGAGGCTTCCGGGATTCAGGCGTCCGTTACCTTTATTTCCGGACTTGCCGGAAAAGATGGATGGCGGGATCACGCGATTGAAACCGGGACGATGATCAGTGCGATGCAGCCTTCGTATGCCGCGCTTTTGACACTGATGACAGAGCCGGGCGCACCGCTGACAGAGGATGTACGGAGCGGGAAGTTCCGGCTGCTCTCTCCGGAGGAGGTGCTTGCGGAAACAGAGCTTCTGCTGGAGCACATTGAACTGGAGAAAAGCTGCGTGTTCCGCAGCAACCATGCTTCCAACTATCTCTCGCTTGCCGGAAATCTTCCGCAGGATAAGGAAG
>CAKQWL010000100.1 GCA_934278965.1 uncultured Clostridia bacterium
GGATAGCGGCGCGACCGTCATTGTCATCGAGCATGATTTGGATGTCATCCGCAACGCGGATTTCGTGATTGACATGGGCCCCGGAGGCGGAAGCGCTGGCGGACAAATTGTGGCAAGCGGAACTCCCGCGGAAATTAAGGAAAATAAAAACAGCATCACAGGAAGATATTTGTAATGCTGTGAAATCCGAGGCTCACAAAAAAAGCAGTAAATCCTGAAAAGGATTTACTGCTTTTATCAAGGATCCCTTCGTATCCATGGAGTGTCAGCAAGCAGCCCCTTCCTTCAAACAATCGAGGTTTTTCGGATTGTCGATACCCTTCTTCTTGAAGAACTTTTCAACAGCCTTTGTAATCTCGTCGATTGTGAAGATATCGGTATGAGCGGCCATCGCTCCGAGCATTACAAGGTTTGCTCCTCTTGGGTTTCCAACCTTATGCGCGATTTCGTTAACCGGTACTCTTACCACCTTCACATCGTCACGGATCGGATAATCTTCAGGAACGACACCGGAGTCAACGAACACAACCGCGCCCGGCTTAAGCTCAGGCTGGAAGGTGTCCAGAGAAGGTGTATTCATCGCGCAAAGAATATCCACATTCCGCAGGAACGGGCTTGCAATCGTCTTGTCATCAAACTTAACGGAACAGTTCGCCGTACCGCCTCTCATCTGGGAGCCGTACGACGGATACCAGGTAACATTCTTCCCAAGATCCATTCCCGCCGTCGCGCAGATCATTCCGGTTGTGAGGATTCCCTGTCCGCCGAATCCCGCAAATCTTATTTCAATCATTTTTCACATCCTCCTTATTTATCGACGAACTCACCCAGCGGGAAGTATTTCGTCGCTTCCGTGTGCATGAATTCCTTGGTTTTAACCGGTGTCATGTGAAGGTTTGTCGGACATGGCGAGAGAATTTCCACCAGCGAAAATCCTTTTCCGTCCATCTGGTTCTGGAGCGCTTTTTTGATCATCGCCTTTGTCTTATTGACAGCGGGAACGTCATAGAGTTCTCCGCGGGCAAGATATGTACAGTTGAGCTTTCCGATCAGATCGACAATGTTCAGCACACCGTACCGATCTCCGTCCTTTCCCTTCGAGGAGGACGCCGTCTTTTCACCCGGAAGCGTCGCCGGAGACATCTGTCCGCCGGTCATCCCGTATACCGTATTGTTCACCACAATGACGGTAATATTGTCGCCCCGAAGCGCCGCGTGGACCAGTTCGGCTGAACCGATGGAGTACGCCGCACCGTCGCCGACATGTGCAATGACAATTTTATCCGGATTTGCACCCTTTACACCGTTTGCCACAGGGATCGGGCGTCCGTGCGCTGCTGTAATCTGATCCACATTCCAGGCATTGCTCGCACTTCCGCCGCAGGCTACATCCCTGACAAGAATGGTCTTCCCCGCAATGCCGAGTTCTTCGCAGGCCTCTGCCATGAGTCTTATAATAAGGCCATGCCCGCAGCCCTGGCATGAAGGAGCTTCGAAATTCAAGTATTTCGGTAATCTGATATCTGACATGTTCTGTTCCTCCTTACTCTATTAAACTTTTCGCATATTCAATAATCACTACCGGATCCGGAACACGGAAGAAATCCCCGACAAAGCCTACCGGCACTCTGTGCTTAACTGCAGCCTCCCCATCATCCTTCATCTGACCGAGGATATTTACTTCAACCGTAGCAAACGCCTTTGCCGCCTTACATTCCTCAAACGCCTTTACCGGGAACGGCCAAAGGGTAATCGGTCGAATCATTCCGAGCTTAAATCCTTCTTCTCTCGCGATATTGACACATTCCTTGGCGATTCTGGAGGATGAGCCGTATGCTACCAAAACGACTTCGGCATCTTCTACCTGATAACTTTCCCATCTCTGTTCATTCTCTTCGATGGCGGCATACTTATCCCGAAGATAGGTTGGATAATCCGAGTATCCGACTTCTGCCGCAAAGTTCGGGTCCGACATCTTGTAATATATATTCCGAACAGAGTGTGTGTCTTTCCTCTCCCCGCTTTCATTTCCGCGGACTCTCCACCAGTCGTGCTTGGAGCGGTCTTCCTCAACAAAATCCGGAAGCTCTACCGGCTCCATCATCTGTCCGATACCGGCATCCGACGCGATGATTACCGGATGGAGATACTTATCGGCAAGATCAAATGCCAGTTTTGCGATATCCATATTTTCCTGTACCGAGTTCGGCGCAAGGACAATCGTTCTGTAGTCGCCGTGTCCGCCGCCGCGTGTCATCTGCCAGTAGTCTCCCTGCCCCATGAAGATGTCGCCGAGACCGGACCCGATACGCATTACATCGATGATAACGGCCGGAAGATCATTCGCAGCAAGATAAGAGATTCCTTCCTGCTTGAGGGAGTATCCCGGACCGGACGATGTCGTAAAGGCTCTCGCGCCGGAGGCTGCCGCGCCGTACACCATGTTGATACCGCAAAGCTCCGATTCCGCCTGGATAAAGAACCCGCCGACTTCCGGCATTCTTGACGAGAGATACTCTAAGATTTCTGTCTGCGGAGTAATCGGATATCCGCTGTAAAAACGGCACCCTGCTCTCAGGGCCGCTTCCGCAAGAGCTTCGTTCCCTTTCATCAATACTTTTTCTGCCATTACTTCCCCTCCTAGTATATTTCAAATACGAAATCCGGACATGCTCTGTAGCACGATCCGCACTGAATACAAAGGCTCTCGTCAACACCGATGGTGTCGTAACCGGCCTCCCCGATTTCTCCCGTAAACGCCAGCGCGTCTTTCGGACAGACCTCGATGCAGTAGCCGCAGCCCTTGCAACGGGTTTTTGTGATGTGCAATGTACTCAATTTCCAAATCCTCCTTACAACATAGTATTTGCGAATTCTCGCCGTTTTTCTCTTCCGATTACGGTACAGGTCTTTTTCTGTTTTTGTATTGTATCATAATGTATACATTATGTAAATCATTTTTGTGAAATTTTCGAAAATTCTTTTATATTTAGCTGCCCGCTTTCTTTTTTCGATAAACCGCGCAGTTTTCGCTCTATATAAAAAGTGTAAGTTCCTTCTTCGCTTTATAGAACCTACACTTGTCTTTGAATGCCAATAAACGCCGACCAAAAAAGGCACGAAACGCCGAAACGCCCGGGATTGTGCGGTTCGCACAGTCCCGGGCGGTCCATTTCATGCCCTCTTTTTCCCATAAGGGTTTTTTTCGTTCGAATTCGAGTTTCCTTTGGATTATCCCATCCAATGTTTTCGCAGCTGCTTTTTAAATCCCTCCAAATCCCCTGCTTTGATACAGGCGATCAAATTCTTATGCTGCTCGTTATACAGACCGGAAGCCTTAAACAGCTCCTCTTCCTCTCCAAGCAGAAACGACGAACTGATTACTTTTTTCAGAAGATACTCGATCGTATCGTTGATCTCCTCATTTCCGAGCGCGGTCCTGTAGACCTCATGGAACTTCCTCTGCCATTCCTCGTAGACTTCGTATACTCTGAGCTTCAGCGCGAGATCCATTTTTTCAACGCATTCCTCCATCTGAGCGACCGCTTCATCGTCAATCTTATCCCAGCCCTTTTCCGCAGCATACACATCGATCAGCGCAACCAGTTCGTATACATTATCCATCGCTGCCCGATTGATACCCTTTACATAAAACCCCTTTCTCGGCACATTCTCGAGAATGTTATCCGACGCAAGCTGAATCAGGGCTTCCCGGATCGGCGTACGGCTGATTCCGATTCTTTCTACCAGAAAAAGTTCCCCGACCTTATCTCCTTCTTTCAGCTCTCCGGTCTGAATCATCTTTACAACCTGCTCATATACCTGCTCTGCCAACGATTTAATCATTCTGTTTCTTTTCTCCCGCTTCTGCTCTTATGTCTTATTGTATACATAATACTCTATACATCATTCTATGGGATTTCTTTCCAAAAGTCAATCCATTTCAAATTCTTTCGCGACATCCTCCAAAAGCTTTCGGATCGGCAGATGCTGCGGACAGGAGGCCTCACACTTCCCGCACTTCACACAGTCCGATGCCCGATGACCGGGTACGGCATGCACCACATTATAATAATAATCCGCGTTCCAGTCATGATAAAGCTGTTTGATATTCATAATAGCGAATAGATCCGGGATCGAAATCTGTTTCGGACATCCGTCCGTGCAGTAGCGGCAGGAAGTACACGGAATCAGATGCTTGCTGTGGAAGATTTTCTGTACCTTTTCTACAGCCGCCAATTCCTCTTCATTCAGCGGTTTGAAATCCGTCATAAAAGAAATATTATCCTGCACCTGCGCCAAGCTGCTCATTCCGGACAAAACCATCCTCATACCCGGGAAGCCCGCGGCAAAGCGCAGCGCATAGCTTGCGGCGCTCCCACCGTGCAGCTCCTCCAAAACAGCCTTCGCCTCTTCCGGCAGATTGACTAAATTTCCGCCCTTCACCGGTTCCATAACGATTATCGGTTTTCCAAACTTCCGGCACACCTCATAACACTTCCGACTCTGAACGGCAGGATCGTCGTAATCCACATAATTGAACTGAATCTGCACCACCTCGATCTCCGGATAATCGGTCAAAATCTGTTCCAATACCTCCGCTCGATCATGAAAAGAAATTCCGACATGGCGGATTTTCCCCTCCGCCTTCAGTTCAAAGGCCGTCTCATAAGCGCGGCATTCCTTAAAATGCGGATAATTTCCGGCACCCTGCGCGTGCATCAGATAAAATCAAAGTAATCGACACCGCAGATTTCCAGCTGACTCTCAAAGAACGGCCGGATATCCTTCTCCGTTTTGAAGAAATTGGTCGTCAGCTTGTCCGTCAAAAGATAGCGATCCCGCGGATACCGACTGGTAAGACAGGTTTTCACCGCCTTTTCACTCATTCCCTGAAGATAACCGTGCGCCGTATCAAAATAATTAAACCCGGCATCCAAAAAGGCATCTACCATACGATTCATTTCTTCCGTGTCCACCTGACCGTCTTTCATCGGCAGACGCATGCAGCCGAAGCCAAAATTTCCTTTCATTTTCTCCATACATTACCACTCCCTTACTCTTCTCCATACCGTTTCGACGGATGATAACACAAAAGTGCCGTAAAAATCAACAGCGCTGTCACCGACAGACTAATCGGATACGCCGTCATGATTGTCCTGAAGGTCCTGCTTTGCGGAAAGACCAGCTGAATCCACGCAATCCGAACGCCGCAGACACCGATCATGGTCAGGACCGCCGGAACCAGCGAAATCCCGAAGCCGCGCAGATATCCGGACATCACCTCATAGAGCAGTCTGAACGAGTGCGACAGCATGATCATCATCAGTCGGATATACCCGATTGCCACGACCTCCGGATCGGTGTTGAAAATCGCCAGAAGCGACCGCCCGAAGAATAGAATGATGCTGATTGCCGCCGCCACAGCAATGATCCCCTCTATCAGACAAAGCGCCAGGGTTTTTCTGCAGCGCCGCAGATCCCCCGCCCCAAAATTCTGTCCGACAAAAGTCGTGCAGGCCTGTGAGAACGAGTTCAAAATATCATAAGTAAGAATCTCGATATTAAAGGCTGCACTGGATGCCGCCATTACCACTGTCCCGAGACTGTTGATCGCGGACTGAATCACAATATTGGAAAGCGAAAAAACCGCACTCTGAATTCCCGCGGGCAGGCCGATTCGAAGCATTCTTTTAAGAATTTCCGCATCAATCCTCAGCAGCCTTGGTTCGAGATGAATCGCCCGCGATGTCCTCCGAAGTCTCCGATAAAGCAAAGCCGCACTGACCGCGTTGGAGATCACCGTCGCGATGGCGACACCGTTCACCGTCATATGAAGCACCGCCACAAAGAACAGATTGAGAAGCACATTCAAGACTCCGGACGCTGCAAGTGCGATCAGCGGGATCTTCGTTTCTCCTATACTCCGGAAAATAGCGGCCTCAAAGTTATAAAGCAGTATGACCGGCATTCCGGCCAGGTAGATCCGCAGATACAAAAGCGCCAACGGAAATACATCATCCGGTACATTGAGCAGCCCCAGCAGCGGCGCCGCAATCAGCTCGCCCGCAAGGGCCACGAGAATCCCTCCGAGGACCGATACCAGCACAGAAGTATGTACTGCTTTCCTTACGGTCTCTTCGTCTCCGCGCCCGATCGCATGTGCAATAACGACATTGCTCCCCAGCGCAATTCCGATAAACAAATTGACAAGCAGTCCGATGATCGGGCTGTTTGCTCCTACGGCGGCAACTGCCGCGGTTCGCTGCGCGCCGGTAAAATTGCCGACCACCGCGACATCCGACGCATTAAAAAGCTGTTCCAGAATCGCGGTTGCCGCGACCGGCATCGCAAACTTCGGCAGCTCCTTCCAGATCGAGCCGTGAAGCATGTCCAGCTGGTTTTTGCTTCCAGATCCGCCTTTTTCCCCGGACCCTTCGGTCCCATTTTTGATTTCCTCTTTTTCTTTCTCCTTCTCCATAAAATCCCCTGCCTTTTTTGTTGTTTCAAAAAATGATAAAAGCTTTCCTCGATAACAATCGTCGACAAAATTTTTTCCGACCTATTGTATTACAATTTTACAAAATTACAATATCTAAATAGGAAACTTCCATCGAACCCCACAGGAGCTTCAACGGAACTTCAACGGACGCTGTACCGCAGAAAGCTGCCGCATTTTATTCCGAGCGCACAAAAAGAGCAGGGCCGATTTATGTCGGTCTGCTCTTTTGCATCATACAATCGTACAATCCCATCGTACACCGCATACACGGCATTCTTATGCGACTCAGCCGGCGGCGGTGTTTCTCTGTCCCTTACGCCTCACCCGGCGTCTCGGGAGCTTCTGATGCTTCCGGCATTTCTGACGCTTCCATCAGGTCGGCGAGGGTGATCCCCGAAAAATACTCTTTTGTCTGTTGATAGAAGCCCTGCCATACCGGAAGGGTTCTGCAGATTTCTCTTCTGCCGCACGGCTCCGCGTTATCCCGCAGGCAGGCAACGGGCGCCAGACTGTCCTCCGCCAGCGACAGAATTTCAAATAAACTGCACTGCTCGGGCCGGCGCGCCAGCCGATAGCCGCCGCCGATACCTGCGATACTCTCCACAAGCCCTGCCTCCTTCAACACCGGCATTAGCTTCTCGATATAATGGAGTGAAATATCCTGACGCTGCGCGATTTCCTTGATCGGGATATGCCGCTCTCCGGAATGCTGCGCCAAATCCAGCAAAATTCGGACGGAATACCGTCCTTTCGTCGAAATCATCGCGTTCTCCTCCCCCGTTTTCTTTCGCGTTTATGCGTTCAGGATGGACATAAATTCTTCGCCTGTAATCGTCTCTTTTTCGTACAGATATTTCGCAAGCTCATCCAGTTTTGCCCGATTGCTGCTCAGAATTTCAAGCGCCTTCTGATGCTGCTCTTTGACGAGAGTCACAACTTTCCGGTCCACCTCCGCCTGCGTCTGCGGAGAGCACGCGAGAGAAGAATCTCCTCCCAAATACTGATTTGTCACTGTTTCCAGCGCGACCATGTCGAAGTCCTTGCTCATCCCGTAGCGAGTGACCATCGCACGGGCAAGCCGTGTTGCCTGCTCGATATCGTTGGACGCTCCGGTCGAAACAGTACCGAAGCGGACCTCTTCCGCCGCACGCCCGCCGGTCAAGGTCGCAATCTTATTCTCAATCTCCTCTTTTGTCATGAGATAGTGATTGCCCTCCTCCACCTGCATCGTGTATCCGAGAGCTCCGGAAGTACGCGGGATGATCGTGATCTTCTGCACCGGTGCAGAATGGCTCTGCATCGCCGCGACAAGGGCATGCCCGGTCTCATGATACGCCACCGTCCATTTTTCCTGATCGGTCAAAATGGCGTTCTTCTTCTGGTATCCGGCGATAACGACCTCGATACTTTCTTCAAAATCCGACTGATCCGCACAGCTCCTACCGTCCCGGACCGCCCGCAGCGCCGCTTCATTTACAATATTCGCAAGCTCGGCGCCGGATGCGCCGGATGCCATACGGGCAATTTTATGGAAATCGACGCCCTCTGCCGTCTTGATTTTCTTCGCATGAACCTTCAGGATATCCTCTCTTCCCTTCAGATCCGGAAGCTCTACCGGGACTCTCCGGTCAAAACGCCCCGGCCGTGTCAGTGCCGGATCCAGCGCCTCCGGCCGGTTTGTCGCGGCCAAAATAATTACCCCGGCGTTTCCGTCAAATCCGTCCATCTCCGTTAAGAGCTGGTTTAAGGTCTGCTCCCGTTCATCATTCCCGCCGAGATTTCCGTCCCGTTTCTTTCCGATGGCAACAATCTCATCGATAAAAACGATACACGGGGCCTTCTCTTTGGCCTGGCTGAAAAGGTCACGCACCTTTGACGCACCCATTCCGACAAACATTTCAACGAATTCCGATCCGGAAATCGAGAAAAACGGAACATTCGATTCGCCTGCGACGGCCTTGGCCAGCATAGTCTTCCCGGTTCCCGGAGGGCCGACCAGAAGAACGCCCTTCGGCATTTGTGCACCGACTTCTTTGTATTTCGCCGGATCGTGCAGGTACTCCACGATCTCCATCAGGTTTTCCTTCGCCTCATCTTCGCCCGCGACATCTTCAAAGCGAATGCCTTCCGAGGATTTGACATAAATCTTTGCGTTGGACCTGCCCATGCCGAACATCATGGAATTTGCACCGCCCGCTTTATTCATCCGCTTTGTCAAATACTGTCCGAGACCGATGAAGATAAAGATCGGTACGATCCAAGAAAACAAAAAGCTCAGAAACGGCGACATCTGTTCCACGATCTGACTTGAAAACTCGGCCCCGGACTCCCGCAGGCGGTAAATCAGGTTCGGGTCGTTCATAATACCGGTCTTATACACCTTAGTGTTGTCTTTGTTCGTGAACAGGATCTGGTTCTCCTGGACCTCTACCTGTCCGATTTTCTGACTCTCGGTCATATCCATAAATGTACCGTAATCTACTTCTTTGATCTGGCGCTGTGCAAGATACGGCACCGCCAGAAAATTAAACAGCATCAAGACCAAAAGGACAATGCTGTAATAATAAATCAACGGTTTTTTCGGTGTTTTTACTTCTTTCATCCGTTTCTCCCCTCCTCATAATCCATCTCGAGATCCGCCGCGGACAGTGCAGCGAAAATCGCCTGCCGCATCCCCTGTGCGGCAAAATCAATTGCGTACTCCGCATACAGCATCGCGGCCTCAGCTTTATCCTCCGCGGCACAGCTGTCCTCCCCGTGAAGATACCCCGGAAGCTCGTCCTTTAAAATCCTTCGAATTTCTTTTTGATATCGAAGCTGCGCGCCTGAAAGAGCGGAAATCGCCGGAGACTTTCCGTTCTCCGCCCGTTCCCGCAATGCTTCCTCATCCTTTTGGATTTCCGAAAAGGTCTGCCGCATCTCCTGTCGGATTGTTTCATGGCTGCTCTTCCGACAACGGCTCAACCGATTCTGCATTCTTCCATATTCTTCTTCCAACTCACGGAATTTACCCGCGAAATGTTCTCTTCTCATTTCCATCGAAAATCTCCTCCCGTCTTTCGGTATTTTCTCCCGTCCCACTTTAGTTATAACAGGAGATCTTGAGATTTTCCATATGCATTTCCGGAAGGATGTCTGGACAGATACGGTATTTTGTAAGGACAAAGCTTCCATATTGCTTTATTGCTCTTACTCTGTATTATTT
>CAKQWL010000101.1 GCA_934278965.1 uncultured Clostridia bacterium
GTATACCGTTGCCGAAGACAAAGGAAAGCCGACAAACAGTGAATTTATCGCGATCGTCGCGGATAAGCAGCGTTTAGAGCGTAAATAGACTGGAAATGGGTATAAAAACAGCAAAACATATCAAGTAAAACATCAAGGGGAAGAAAAATGATTACTAAAGAACAGATTGACCGGATCAATGAGCTGGCGCAGAAATCCAAGAAAGAGGGACTGACCGAAGAAGAGGCGCTGGAACAGCAGCTCCTCCGGAGAGCATACGTAGACGCCTTTAAGGCCAATTTAAAAGCGCAGCTCGACAACATTCGAATCCTCGAAGAGGAGATTGAAACCGACGAACACCGAAATTAGTCGAAAAAGTGACGAAAAAAGAAATTAAAAGGTCCTATCTTAGGCGGGAATTTACAAATTTCCCGCCTGTTTTTATGTAGAATATTTTCAAAAGGGGGAAATCATATGCAAACTTTTCGAAAATATTCTAATTTACTTTTTGTGCCGGCGCTGCTGGTTATTTTACTTTCACTTCTTTCCGGATTTACGGGAAAGACAGAGGAAAATACCGTTAAAGAACTTCTGCGTGAACGAACACGGATTCTTCAGGATTGTTACTACGGGCTCTTAGATCAGAGCGAAGCGGAACAAGCGCTTTCAGAAATCGAGACATATCCGCTTTTATCATCGGATATCGGAAGTCTTCGTGAGTGGGATGAAACGGAGGTCGATATTGTTGAAAAAATGTACTTCGGATCGATAAAAAAAACGCGGAGCTGCTTCGGAAAGGACGCGTATCAAGCGTCTATTAAATGGGATGTTTCAGGGCTTTCCGGCGATTATACCGCAGAAGGAGATTATCATATCATCCTTAAATCGGACAAAAACCGACAAAAATTATCGGTTTTTGTCCCACTTTCGTGAAATCGGTGTTTAGGGCCAGTATTTTTTGGTATAATACCTGTGGTATTTTGAAGAGATTCTATTGAAGGAGTAGATTATGCGACAGGTATATTTAGATTATTCGGCAACAACACCGGTAAAAAAAGAAGTTCTGGATGCAATGCTTCCGTATTTCACGGAACATTTCGGAAACCCATCCAGCATCTATGGAATCGGACTGGAATCAAAGGCTGCTATCAACCACGCCAGGGAGCAGGTTGCGGATCTGATCCATGCAGATCCGTCTGAGATTTTCTTTGATGCAGGCGGCACAGAAAGCGATAACTGGGCCGTTTTCGGAGTTGCGGATGCACTGAGAAACAAGGGGAATCATATTATCACGACGAAAATCGAACACCACGCGATGCTCCACTCCTGTGAGTTCCTGGAAAAACACGGATATGAGGTAACTTATCTCGGTATTGGGCCGGACGGAAGAATTCGTTTGGACGAGCTTGAAAACGCGATTACCGACCGGACCATTTTGATCAGTGTGATGACCGTCAATAATGAAATCGGAACGATTCACCCGATTCGTGAAATCGGTCAGATTGCCAAGAAACATGGGATTCTGTTTCATACAGACGCAGTTCAGGCACTCGGAAATATTCCGATTGATGTTCGGGATATGGGGATCGATCTGATGTCTATGTCCTCTCACAAGATTTACGGGCCAAAAGGTGTCGGCGCCCTTTATATCCGCAAAGGGGTGAAGATTTCGAATTATCTTCACGGCGGTGCGCAGGAGAACAAGCGAAGGGCGGGAACAGAAAATCTTCCGGCGATTATCGGTTTTGGAAAAGCCGCAGAGATCGCAAAAGAAGAGTTCCGTCAGCATGTGGAACATTCCGCAAAACTGCGTGATTATCTTGTGTCCGAGGTTTTGAAAAAAATTCCGGATACTTCGGTAAATGGCAGTATGGAGTATCGCCATCCGGGAAACGCCAATATTACGTTCAAATATATTGAAGGCGAGGCGATGCTGCTTCTTCTGGATTCTAAGGGAATTTCGGTATCTACCGGTTCAGCATGTTCCTCGACCTCTCTTGTCCCGTCCCATGTGCTTTCGGCACTTGGAATTCCGGTAGAGGATATTCACGGAACACTGCGTTTTACGGTGGGTGATTTTACAACAAAAGAAGATATCGATTATGTCGTTGCGGTTCTTCAGGAAGTCGTGGAAAGACTCCGGGGGATTTCATCGGTCAATGCAAAGAAAGGTTGGTAGAAAAGATGGCACTCTATAACGAAACAGTCATGGATCATTTCATGAACCCAAGAAATGTCGGAGAAATCGAGAATCCGGATGGTTCTGGTACATACGGCAGCCCTGTCTGCGGTGATATGATGATGATCACCATCAAAGTAGAGAATGATGTGATCAAGGACGCAAAGTTTAAGACATTCGGCTGCGGGAGCGCGATCGCATCCTCCAGTATGGCGACCGAGATGATCATCGGAAAAACCATTGAAGAGGCGCTTGCCATTACGAACAAAGAGATCGTTGATCGGCTCGGAGGACTTCCGCCGATTAAGCTTCATTGTTCTGTTCTTGCCGATCACGCGATCAAATGTGCGATTTATGATTATGCGCAGAAAAACGGCAAAACCTACAAAGGACTTGAGGGA
>CAKQWL010000102.1 GCA_934278965.1 uncultured Clostridia bacterium
GAGGAAAAGTAAATGAGAAAACCGTTTATCGCCGGAAATTGGAAGATGTTTAAGACAATCGCCGAAGCAAAGGCGTTTGCGGAAGCGTTTCGGAAGCTTTACACACCGGATGATGTTCAGGTGGCGATTTTCGCGCCGTATTTAACGCTTCCGGCATTAAAAGAGGCCTTTGACGGGACCGGAATTGAGGTCGGTGCGCAGAATATGCACTTTGCCGACGAGGGAGCATACACCGGAGAAGTTTCGGCGCGCATGCTCAAAGAAATCGGCGTGACGTCCTGTATTATCGGGCATTCCGAGAGAAGGCAGTATTTTGGAGAAACGGACGAAACCGTGAATAAGAAGCTGCACAAGGCGTTTGAGGAAGGCTTCCGGCCCATCTTGTGCGTTGGAGAAGATCTTGCGCAGCGGGATGCCGGGAGGGCGTTTGAAGTTGTGCATACGCAGCTCGCACGCGGACTTGAGGGGCTTTCGGCGGAACAAGCAGCACGCCTGGTGATTGCGTATGAACCGGTTTGGGCAATCGGCACGGGCAGGACAGCAAGTGCGGAGCAGGCGGATGAAATGTGCGGCCGGATTCGGGATGTTCTGGAAGAACTTTACGATGATGTCGTATCCTGTGATGTGGTGATTCAATACGGCGGCAGTGTAAAACCGGCAAATGCCGGCGAAATTCTGAATATGCCGGAAATCGACGGCGCTCTGGTCGGAGGCGCGAGCCTTTCGCCGGAGGATTTCATTCAGATTGTGCAGTTCTAAAGACCGCTTCGGCAGCTTCCGTGATTCGGAAAGAAAACCAAAAAAATAAATAAAAAGAATAGAGAGTATAAAATAAAATCAGTAAAAGGCAGAGTAAAAGGAGTAGAAAAATGAGCTTTATTTCAGATGTATGGGCGAGAGAAGTGCTGGATTCCAGAGGAAACCCTACCGTTGAGGTAGAGGTCCTTTTGGAGGACGGAAGCGAAGGAAGAGCGATGGTTCCTTCCGGCGCATCCACCGGTGTTCATGAGGCTGTGGAGCTTCGCGACGGCGATGCGGCAAGATATCTCGGAAAAGGGACGCTGAAAGCGGTGGACAATGTGAATGAGATCATCGCGGAAGAGGTGGAAGGTTACGAAGTCTTTGACCAGGTTGGATTGGATGAACTTCTGATTGCGCTGGACGGAACACCGAACAAAGGAAACCTCGGGGCGAATGCAATCCTGGGCGTGTCCATGGCGGCTGCGCGCGCAGCCGCGGATTCGGTAGGCCTTCCGCTGTTCCAGAATCTCGGCGGCGTGAACGCGAAGATTCTTCCGACACCGATGATGAATATCCTGAATGGCGGATCTCACGCGGACAACACCGTGGACATTCAGGAATTTATGATTATGCCGGTCGGCGCGGCGAGTTTCCGGGAGGCACTCCGTATGGGAGCGGAGGTGTTCCACAATCTGAAAAGTGTGCTGAAGGCCAAGGGGCTGAACACGGCAGTCGGAGATGAGGGCGGCTTCGCGCCGAATCTCTCAACGAATGAAGAGGCGATTCAGGTCATTCTGGAGGCGATTGAAAAAGCCGGTTACAAGCCGGGAGACGATGTCCGGATTGCGCTGGACGCGGCGGCATCGGAATTCTATGACGCGGAAAAAAAGGTATACGACCTGAAGGGCGAGGGCGTTCAGAAAACCGCCGATGAGATGATTGACTATTACGAGATGCTGGCAGAGAAGTATCCGATTATTTCATTGGAAGACGGGCTTGCGGAGGACGACTGGGAAGGCTGGAAGAAGCTTACAGAACGCCTCGGGCGGAAGATTCAGCTGGTTGGAGACGACTTGTTCGTGACGAATACGGAGCGCCTTGCGGAAGGAATCCAAAAGGGTGTCGGAAATTCTATTCTGATCAAGGTCAACCAGATCGGAACATTGACAGAGACTTTTGATGCGATTGAAATGGCGAAAAAAGCCGGTTATACGGCGGTCGTTTCACACCGCAGCGGCGAAACGGAGGACACTACTATCGCGGATATCGTAGTGGGGATGAATACCGGCCAAATCAAGACCGGATCTCTTTCCAGAACAGACCGGATTGCGAAGTACAATCAGCTTCTCCGGATTGAAGAAATTCTCGGCAGTTCCGCGCAGTACGCGGGAATGGACGCGTTTTACAATTTGCGCTAAATTCCGTCAAAAATGCGTAAAATGCCTTGATTTTCATAAAGTCCTGTGATAAACTTTAGTGGTTAATCACATCAGGAGGTAACAGGATGAAAACGATACTTATGGTGCTTCTTGCCATTGCGAGTTTGGTGCTGACACTGAGCATTTTGATGCAGTCCAGCTCCAGTGACGGACTTTCGGGTTCCATCGCAGGTGGCGCGGAGCAGCTTTTCGGAAAGAAAAAGAGTAAGGGTTACGAAGTGATTCTGGAGAAGATTACAGCCGTTTGTGCAGTGCTGTTTATTGTTCTCTCAGTAGTGCTTGCCGTAATCGAATAACATTGTTTCCTATTTAATTATCATTATATTTTGCTTTTAAAGCAGCTTTGTAAGAGGTATCGGTGCGATGCCTCTTATAGTGTTTCTCTTAAAAGTGAGAGGGAGGTATTATCAAATGAATTATGCTATTATTGCCTCCGTTTGCGCGCTGATCGCTTTGATTGTTGCGTTTGCACTGACGAAGTGGATCGGCAGCGTGGAGGAAGGCACAGACAGAATGCAGGAGATTGCCGGATACATTCGTGAAGGCGCGATGGCATTCCTGAAGAGAGAGTATAAGACGATGGTTATTGTCATCGTGGTACTCTTCCTGCTGATCGGATTCGGTCTTCAGAACTGGGTGACGGCAGGACTTTATGTACTGGGAGCAGCGCTTTCGGTACTGGCCGGATATTTCGGCATGAATGTTGCGACAAAGGGAAATGTAAGAACTGCAAACGCAGCGAGAGAATCCGGAATGAGCAAGGCGCTGAAAGTGGCGTTCCGTTCCGGCGCGGTGATGGGCCTTTGCGTAACCGGTCTCGGTCTTCTCGGCCTTGGCGTTGTCTTTGTAGTCATGGGTGTTGATTGTGCGGACGTAATCACAGGTTTCGGTCTCGGCGCATCGTCCATGGCGCTGTTCGGTCGTGTGGGCGGCGGTATCTACACCAAGGCTGCCGATGTCGGCGCGGACCTTGTCGGGAAGGTTGAGGCAGGTATCCCGGAGGATGACCCGCGTAATCCGGCGGTTATCGCGGATAATGTCGGCGATAATGTCGGCGACGTGGCAGGAATGGGTTCCGACTTGTTCGAGTCTTATGTCGGTTCGATTATTTCGGCGATTACACTGGCAGTGATTATCCCGACGGTGACTCCGGCAATCGGTGCGGAATTTGCACTGGATCCGCTGATGGGTTCCCTCTTCCCGCTTCTTCTTTCGGCGGTCGGAATTATCGCATCTATCATCGGAATCATGTTCGTAAGAGGAAACGCGAATGTGAACCCGGCTTCCCAGCTGAATATGGGAACTTATATCAGCGGTGTGATTGTTATCATCGCGTCCTTCGTTCTTTCGAAGGCTTTGATCGGTACTTACAACTGCGCGATTTCGATCATTGCAGGTCTGGTTGTCGGTATTTTGATCGGAAAGATTACAGAAGTTTATACTTCGGCAGATTATAAATCCGTAAAGAAGATTGCGGAGCAGTCTCAGACCGGTGCGGCAACAACGATCATTTCCGGTCTTGGTGTCGGCATGATGTCCACTCTGTGGCCGATCCTTCTGATCGCGGTCGGTATCCTGGTTGCGAATGCCTTTGCGGGACTTTACGGAATCGCTCTTGCGGCGGTCGGTATGCTTTCAACAGCAGCAATGACGGTTGCGGTTGACGCTTACGGTCCGGTATCGGATAACGCCGGTGGTATTGCTGAGATGGCGGAGCTTCCGGAATCCGTAAGAGATATTACAGATACCCTCGATTCTGTCGGCAATACGACAGCGGCGATCGGTAAGGGATTTGCGATCGGTTCTGCGGCGCTGACAGCGCTCGCGCTCTTTGCTTCTTATTCACAGGTTGCACAGCTCGAGACGATCAGCTTGCTTTCGCCGATGGTTATCGTGGGACTTTTCATCGGAGCAATGCTTCCGTTCCTGTTCTCCGCCATGACAATGAATTCGGTTGGTAAAGCTGCTAATCAGATGATCGAAGAAGTTCGGAGACAGTTCCGTGAAAACAAGGGTATTATGGAAGGTACTGTAAAGCCGGATTACGCAAGATGCGTTGATATTTCAACAGGCGCGGCACTGAAGGAAATGGTCATCCCGGGTCTGATGGCAATCATCGCACCGCTTGTAGTCGGTATCGTTTTAGGTACGGAAGCTCTCGGCGGCATGCTGGCCGGTGCGCTTTCAGCCGGTGTGCTCCTTGCGATCATGATGGCGAATGCCGGCGGCGCATGGGACAACGCGAAGAAGTTTATCGAAGCAGGAAATTACGGCGGCAAGGGATCGGAACCGCATCGCGCGGCAGTAGTCGGCGATACCGTCGGCGATCCGTTTAAGGATACATCCGGACCGTCTATCAATATTCTGATTAAGCTGATGACCATTGTTGCGGTTGTATTTGCACCGCTCTTTGTACAGATCGGCGGACTTCTGTAAGAAAAGCATAAAAAAGCGGAAGCGGAGTGCTTCTGATGAAGGGCGCAGTCTGCGGATACTCGCAGCCTGCGCTTTTTCACAGGTATGGAGGAACAATGGGACTGGATATTAAAAAAATGATTGTCGACAATTTTTTAGAGCTTTGTGAGCGTAAAGATTTGTCAAAGATTACGGTAAAGGATATTCAGGAAAAAACGGGACTCAGCCGCCAAACTTTTTATAATCATTTCAAGGATAAAGACGATTTGATTCAATATTCCTATGATACGGTAATTATGCCGCAGTGGGAAGGGGACAGCAAGCGGATGCGGGCGGAAGCGGCGGCGGCGGATATCCAGCTGGATGTATATATCTGGGGAAAATGGATTTATCAATGGCTCCTTGCAATCCGGAAACACCGGCGTTTTATGAAAGCGGCCTGCTCCTTGGTCGGCCCGAATTCCTTGTGGATTCACATGGTAGAAGAGATGCGAAGAGAGGAGCTGGAGTGGCATCGGCGCGTTTGTAAGAAACCGCTGACCCGGGAAATGGAAGAAGCTTCGAATTATCATACGGCGGCAGAGGTTTATACCGTTCTGGAATGGGTGCTGAATGATATGTCCATATCGATTGAAGCGGTGGCCGATAAGGTGATTCGGAACCGTGTCCTGAGTATCGATGAAGTTTTGAAGTGGGATGGAGAGGAAGGTCCGTACGCGAAAATCAGAAAGGTCATCGAAACAAGGGGGCTTGACTTATTTGATCAAATTTGTCGATAAAAATTAAAAATAACGATTTCGAGAAAATAGGACGAAAGAGAAAAAGGAAGCGAGGGCGCTTCCTTTTTTGGTTTGCGGATCAGCACGAAAAGTTTGATTGACATATATAAAAAAGTGTCCATATATTTACAAATATTAGAATATGTAAATTGAAAGATGGCTTCCGAATGTGTAGTATGATAGCAAAAGCAGAATATTTCGATTTTTTCCAAAATTCGGGCTTTGACAAATCCTGAGCGAACCCCCAAAAGGACTAAAAAGCAATGGAAATCCTTGGAAGAACAGATTCTGCGGCGCGAAACCGGAGCGCGCGGCCGGTCAGCGCGGAGTCGTTACTGCATTTATTTTTATTTATAGGAGGCATAGGTTATGATTAAAGGTGACACAAAGTTCCTCCGCTTCATGAGACTATTCTCGCTCGGTTTCATGGGAGGTACGATCTATCTTCTGATGTATGTGCGGTACTGTTTCTATGACCAGATGCTGCAGGCTCTTCAGTGTACGAACGCCCAGCTTGGGTTCCTGAATACAGTCTGCTCGCTTGCCGGAGTTCCGTTCATTCTCATCGGACCGTATCTGGCAGACAAGTATGACGCCAAGAGGATTATCGTTCTTTCGGTTGGCGGAATGACACTGGTTACTTTCATCTACGCGATTTTCGCGAGCAGTTATACGGCCGCGATTATCTGTTGGATTGCTCAGGGACTTGTAATGATATCTTACTGGTCCTGCTTGATTAAGTACATCAACAATCTGGGCAGTGAAGACCAGGCGGGAAATTCATTCGGAATGTACTATCTGATCAACGGACTTTCCGGCGCATTCGGAAATGCGTTCCCGTTATGGGTCGTAACAAAGTTCAATCGGGGATATCAGGGTGTTATTTTCTCCTACGGCGGAATTACGCTGGTCGCAACGCTTTTGGTTGTAC
>CAKQWL010000103.1 GCA_934278965.1 uncultured Clostridia bacterium
GGGACAGATAATACACGCTGAGTCCTTCTTTTTCCGCAATCTCCGAAAGCGTTAATTTGCGGTTATAGTTGCCGCAGACATAACGGATGACGCGTGCCAGCCGCCATGTCAGAATCCGACTGCCGCCGCCTGCGTTCTTCTCTCCATCCCCGTAAGGATACGCAAAATCCGCAAGCAGTCTGTCGAGTATGCTGTGTGCATTCTCCTCCACATGCTCCTGGTATTGCCGCCCGCGGTCCAAAATTTCCAACATAATATTTCCCATGCGCTCTCTTAGGCGCTGCACTTCTTTCCGCGCTTGATCCTTTTCCCGTACCGCAAAAAAGTACTTTTCAAGCTCCGGGTGATAGACGGCAAAGTGCTCTGTCCGAAGCGACAGGAAAAGGACCAGATTATCCTCCTCTGTCTTTTTGATCTCATGCGGCTCATTCGCGTTTACAACAAAAATGTCGCCGGCGGCAAGCCGCTGCTCGTAACCGCCGCTCCGGATTTGAACAGCGCCCCTTAAAACATAAATCAGTTCGGGATCCTGATGATAATGGAGCGGCCATTCGTGCACCGATGCCGCAAGCGCCCGGACCGGCAATCCGTCCTTCCATATGATGTTTTCTTTTCTCATCTCTCCTCCGTATCGGATTGGCTCCTATCTCTTTTTTCTCTTTCCCATTCCTACTTTGGCCCCCGTCATTCCCGCTGTTTTTTTTCGACACAGCTTCCGACATTATGTAAACCTCCGTTCTTTTTCCAGCAAACATTTTTCAACACGCCCGAGGCGGTTGAAATTTGGGGATTCCACAATTTTTCCACAGTTTTTCAAAAATTGTATACAAAGTTTTCCACGCTTGCCTGTGGATAACTAAAAACGTGTTACTCCTTTATTTTTCAACGCATTTGCGGTTTTTTACAAATCTTGTCAAACAACTTATCCACAGGTGTTCGTGCTTTATTTGAACTCCAGAAAACGCGCAGCTCCCCGGCAGAGATCCTCCGCCAACCGCGCCTGATACTCCTCACTTTGCAGGCGTTTGGATTCTTCCGCGTTCGACAAAAATCCGCACTCGACGAGAACCGTCGGAATCGCTGCATTTTTCAAAAGCCGGACCTCTCCTTTGTCCAATACCGGCCGCCGCTCTTCCTCCTCGAGCCCGGATGCCATTTCTTCGTATAGGGTTTCCGCCAGACGCTTGCTTTCCCGAATCAACGGATCGCTTTCCTCTCCTTTCGGATAAAAAACCTGAATCCCGTGAACGCGCGGATCCTCCCGAAAACTGTTGAGGTGAATACTGATGCAGAAATCGGCCCCGGAACAATCGATTCGTTCACGCCGCGCAATCAAATCCGCCGTTTTCCTACTCCGGATTCCGCCGCCCGCCGCTTTTCCGAGCTCCGTATCCGTATCTCGTGTCATCAGTACTTTCATGCCGGAGGCTTTCATCCGCTTTCCGGTCTTCTGCGCGATGGACAAATTAATATCTTTCTCGCAGACTCCGGCCGCGTCCTCGGCTCCGCCGTCAAAACCCCCGTGGCCCGGATCCAAGATAACGACCGCCTTTCCGGCCGCTTTTCCTGCTCCCGCAAGAAAGCTTTTTCCCTCCGGAATCAGCATTGCCGCCAGAATCACCACTGCCGCCAGAAGGAGCAGTTTTCCTTTTCTCCTGAAAATCGACTTTTCCATATTCTACGCTCTCCGATTCTCTCTTCTTTTGAACTATGTGTATGAGAGCGCGTTTTGTCCTATGCCATTCCGCAAACTTGTAATTTCCCCTGAAATTATACCATACTCCCAAAACCCGGAAAAGTCTCAAACGCTTTTCAAGGTCCCGTAATTTCTTCATAAGCGCATTTCCAAGTCCTCGAAAGCCTCCCGGAAGTTCCCAAAAAAGGCAAAAAAAGAAAAAGCGCCCGTTGAAATCGAGCGCAAAATTGATAAAACGGATGGTGGCTCTCTCAGACCTGATCGGCCTCCAGAGCCTGATCGATGAGTTTCTGCAGCGCCTTCGCCTGCTTCTTGTCCGTAATGGCGCCGACCACCGGATCTCCCACGATATCTCCGTTACGGTCTACCACATAAGTCGTAGGATAGGTGAAAATATTCGCGACAAACTCTCCCGCCTCGCTGTCGGAGTCGAAATACACATTCGGATAGGCTGCACCCTTCTTCATCAGCACCTTCTTGGCTTCGGAGATTTTTGTCTCATCTCCGTCCAGCGTAAACGTATTGATGCCGATGAGCGCGCCGCCCTTTTCCGCCAAATCTTTGTTCAGCGCGTCCAGCTCGGAAAGCTCGCCCACGCAAGGCTTGCAGTCGGTAAACCAGAAATTCACTACGGTAACGGCATTGGCGGAAAACAGATCCTCGCTCTTCACCTCGTTCCCATCCAAATCCATGCCTTCAAAAGCAGGGAACTTCTGCATGCTGTCGTCATCCGGCATCATGCTCATGTCGCTGTCCGCCGGCATGTTCATATCGCTGTCCAGAGCTTTCTGCGCAGCCTCAGGATACTCTTTTTCCAGCATCGTCAGTTCTTTTTCAATATCGCGGATTTTCTTCGCCTCACTCCGGAGAAGCTCTATTTCGTCCTCTGTAAATTGATCCTTGGCAGATTCAATGGTATCCAGCAGAAAATCACCGTAGTTTTTGCCGTCTTCCTGCAGGGTCATCCCCTTGTCCGCCTCCATAAAAACTTTTTCCCAAAGTTCGGTATTCTCCGAGAAAATCTCGTTTTTCTGCGCAATCAGATCCAGATACATCGCGGTCGCTTCCTCCGCGTTTTTCGCCTTGCATTCCATCCCTTTCATTCTGCTGCAGCTATTTGAGCCGCAGGCCGCCAGCGACAGAACGAGCCCTACTATCAGCAGCAGCGCCAGCGCACGGCCGGCAGTATTCCTTCTCTTCATCTTCTTACTCCTCCTTGTTTTTGTTGTTCCTGTTACTTTCCCGCGGCATTTCCGCCGCATCAGCTTTTACTTTCCCGTCTCCGAAACCGCAGCGGAAGCGCACGGCATGGGTCGGGCAGGCACGGACGCACATCCCGCAGCGGATGCACTCCGGATGATTGGGTGTTTTCGTCACATCCACATCCATTTTGCTGGCCCCGGCGCATTTCCCGCAGGAAACGCACTTGCTTGCGTCCACCTTCATCTGAAGCAGTGTTCCTTTATTGAGCAGCGCGTAAAACGCTCCCAGAGGACACAGCCATTTGCAGAAAGGGCGATAAAACAGCACGCTCAGCACGATCACCGCCAAGAGAATACTGCATTTCCATGTGAACAGGGTTCCGAGCGCCGCCCGGATACCGGAATTGGCAAGGGCCAACGGAATCGCGCCCTCCAGCACGCCCTGCGGGCAAAGGTACTTGCAGAAGAACGGATCTCCCATCCCCACATCGTTCACAAGAAACGCCGGCATCAGGACTACCATTCCCAGCAAAACGGCGTACTTCACATAGGTCAGTGGTTTCAGCCTCTTGCTCGAAAGCTTCTTCGAGGGAATCTTGTGCAGCAGCTCCTGAAACCAGCCAAAGGGACACAGGAAGCCGCAGATAAACCGTCCCAGAAGAACGCCCAGAAGAATGAGAAATCCCGTGATATAATAGGAAAATCCGAACTTCGACGATCCTACCACTGCCTGAAACGCTCCGACAGGACAAGCCCCTGAAGCCGCCGGACACGAGTAGCAGTTGAGTCCCGGCACACAGACGATTTTCCCCGTGCCGCGGTAAATCTCTCCCTTGAAAAAATTCGGCAGATGTAGGTTGCTTAGTAAGGTCGCTCCTGCCTGAATCCAGCCCCGAAAGCGGGATATTTTCTGTGACGCACCCGAAAACTTCTTATCCAATTCCCACACACTCCAGACATAATTGAATCGCTTTGCTCAGCACCGACGCCGCTTCGCCCCGCCATACGCCGAAGCACAGCAGGGCAATCCCCGCAATCAGCAGCACAATCTGCGCCGCAGCCTTTTTCACATGGCTCATTTCTCTCACCCTTTCCGTTTTTCTGACACCATCATAACGCAGAGGAATTAAAGTCCTTGTTAAGAACGAAAATTTAACACAAATCTTATTTATTTTTGCTATAATGAAAAAAATATAAAAAGGAACGAATGAAAAGGAGGGGTTTCATGCACCTTTTGGTAATCGAAGACGAACGCGCCCTGTGCGAGACCATTGTCCGCAGCCTGCGGCGCCTGGCATACAGCGTAGATTACTGCTACGACGGAGAAAAAGCGCTGGAGCTTCTGGGCGTAGAGCGCTACGATCTGGTGCTGCTGGATCTGAACCTGCCGGGCAAGGACGGCATGACGGTGCTGCGCACCCTGCGGCAGACCGACCGTGAGACGCGGGTGCTGATTCTCTCTGCCCGCAGCGAGGTGGAAGATAAGGTAGAGGGACTGGACGCCGGAGCCAACGACTATCTGGCAAAGCCCTTTCATCTTGCAGAGTTAGAGGCCCGCATACGCAGCCTGACTCTTCGTCAGTTCATTCAGCAGGATGTCCTTCTGACCTGCGGAGACCTGACCTTTGATACGCGTGCCCGCACGGCTTCCGTCAACGGACAGACCCTGACGCTCACCCGTAAGGAGACAGGAATTTTGGAATATCTGCTGGCACATCAGGGACGGCCGGTAAGCCAGGAGGAACTGATGGACCATGTCTGGGACAACAGCGTGGACAGTTTCAGCAATTCCATCCGGGTACATATCTCCGCACTGCGCAAGAAACTTCGTGCCGCGTTAGGCTACGATCCCATCCGCAACCGCATCGGCGAGGGCTATCTGATGGAAGGAGAACACGCATGAAAAAAATCTCCCTGCAATGGCGCATTACGCTGATGGCGGTCCTGCTCATCGGCGCTGCCTGCGTCTCCATGAATCTGCTGATCTGCTCCTCCGGCATCCACTATATGGATTCCATCGGAGAATCCGTCCAGAGCTCCACTCCCGACGGAGAGTCCGCTTTCTTCGATCCCGAAATGGTAGAACCGAGTCCGGACCTTACGATCGTCATCCACGGAGCACAGGAAGAATTCTGCACTATCAACTGGTACATCACTGCGGCAGTCACCATACTCAGCGGAATTCTGGCTTATTTCGTCAGCGGACACGCTCTGAAACCCCTGCACCGCTTCGCCTCCCAAGCGGAAAAAGTACAGCTGAACAATCTGGCGGATATGAAAATTAACGAAGACACCATGCCGGAGTTCCGGCAGCTGAGTCACTCGTTCAACCGGATGCTGGAACGACTGAACAACGCCTTTGCCGCTCAGCGCCAGTTCACCGGCAACGCCGCCCACGAGCTGCGCACACCGCTTGCTCTGATGCAGGCGCAGCTGGAGCTTTTTTCCGCGGAGCATCCCGATGTGAAGCCGGAAACCTCGGAATTTCTCTCTTTGCTGCGAGAGCAAATCGAGCGCCTGACCCAGATGACGAAAACGCTGCTGGAAATGAGCAACCTGCGGCAGGTTTCCCGAAACGAATACATCCAGCTTTCTCCTATGATTGAGGAGATTTTCACAGACCTCGCCCCGCTGGCCGAGGAACGCGGCATCACGCTGGAGCGGGACGGCGACGGCATCCTGACCGGCAGTGACGCGCTGATTTACCGGCTGCTTTTTAACCTGACGGAAAACGCCGTCAAGTACAACCGCCCGGGCGGTTCGGTCCGGATTTCCGTAACGCCGGCAGAAACCGAAGACGCGATTCTTGTTCGTGTAACCGATACCGGCCGCGGCATCCCGGAGGAATTCCGGCGGAGCATCTTCCAGCCTTTTTTCCGAGTCGATTCATCCCGCAGCCGGGAATACGGCGGCGCGGGACTGGGACTTTCCCTCGTATGGGAAATCGCTGCTCTCCACGGAGGCGCGGTGTGGGTGGAGGAAAGTTCGGAGAAAGGCACTGCCATCGCGGTGAAACTTTCTGCCCGATAAACAAGAATCTCCCGAAAACTCCCGAGCCTTCTCATTAAAAATACAGGCCGCTCAGCAGCTCGAACCACTCCGCGTTGATCTCTTCCTCTTCCTCCTCTGTGAGGTCCCCGGCTCTCGCGGCGGGTTCGCCGCTCCCGATATTTTCGGTTCCGGATTCCCGTGCGGCGATGCTCTCGATGCCGGCCTCGCCGCCGCACGCTTCTGCCTCTTCAGTTTGTGCCCGGAATTCCACGAGCAGCTCGGCCATCTTATTTTCTGTTTTCATTTCTTTCGGTTGCCCTCCTTTATCCTTTTTCTTTTCTTTTTCTTTTTTTACCCTTATTG
>CAKQWL010000104.1 GCA_934278965.1 uncultured Clostridia bacterium
GGGCGCCGTTGTGACGATCGGTGCGGTCAGCGGGGCAAGAACCATGATTGATATGGGTGCGGTTTTGGGCGGCCGTGCGATGGTCGGATGCGACTGCCATATCGGTGCGAATGCGGTGCTGGCCGGCGTGATCGAGCCGGAGAGCGCACTTCCGGTCGTGGTAGAAGATCGGGTATTTATCGGTGCAAATGCGGTAGTGATTGAGGGATGCCGCATCGGAGAGGGTGCGGTGATCGGAGCCGGCGCAGTTGTAACGCACGATGTGCCTCCGCGCGCTCTCGTGGTCGGCGTACCCGGCCGCATTGTCAAAACGCTGGAAAAAGAGGAAAAGTCAGCCGGTGATATCGTCTGCGAGCTGAGAGAATTCTGATCAGACGCTGCATTCTGCCGGCGGTCTTCTTAATAATTGTCCGCTTTTTCCTGGAAAAAGGCTTTTACATGCTTGCAGACAGGGCAGAGATCGGGAGCCGAGGTGCCGATAAAACTGTGTCCGCAATTGCGGCAGATAAAGCGGATCGGCTGTTCCTTCTCAAAGACCCTTCCGCTGCGGACCGAATCGAGAAGCTTTCGGAAGCGCGCTTCGTGTTCCCGCTCAATGGCCGCGACGCCGTCCATTTGGTCTGCAAGATCGGAAAAACCTTCCTCCCGAGCCTCTTGCGCGAAGCGCGCATACATTTCCGCCCATTCGTAATGCTCGCCGTTTGCGGCGTTTTCAAGGTTTTCCGGTGTGGACCCGATACCGCCGAGCGCCTTCAGCCAGAGTTCGGCATGCGCCTTTTCATTGGCCGCGGTCTCCTGAAAAATCGCGGCAATTTGTTCAAAACCGTCATTTTTGGCCGCATCGGCGAAAAAGGTATACTTGTCACGGGCCTCTGCCTCACCGGAAAAAGCAAAGCGGAGGTTCTGTTCGGTCTTTGTTCCCGAAAGAGGGGTTTTGTTTTGAATGCTCATAGAATATTCGCTCCTTTTTTATGGATTTTGAGTAAAGTTTGCCCTCTTCCGCGCAAAAATATCCGAAAAATATCCGCCTGGGATGAAATCAGAAAATACTTTTTACTTGTGTTTTTTTTGCAAACATGATAATATCTATTGGCAATGTCGACCATGACGAAAAAGCAATACTAAAGAGGGATAAGTATGGAAATCGAAACAAAATATATGATTCCGGATAAGGAGACTGCGGACAGGCTTTGGGAGGACCGATATCTTGCCTCCATGGAAGAATCCGGTTCGCGGGAAACCGTCTACATGAAGGGAGCGTATTTCGATACGGAGGATTCGCTGCTTGCCGGACAGGATATTGCATTCCGGATTCGGACAGAGGGCGAGGTGACATTCGCGACGCTCAAATGGTCAGGCCAGAGCGAAGGATCGCTCCATACGCGGGAAGAGATCAATGTCCCGGTGTACGATGACAACTGTTTCCTGATGCCGGATCTGTCTCTGTTTCAGGAGAGTGAGATCGGGAAAGAGGTGCTGGCGCTTGTCGGGGACCGTCAGCTGGTCAGCAGGATTGAGATGGGAATGATCCGGAGACGCTTTCGGATGGATACCGGAAAGGCGATCATAGAGGTCTCTATCGATAACGGGGAAATTGTGACGGATAACGGAACAGAGCCGATCTGTGAGGTCGAGTTCGAGCTTTTCTCCGGGGAGCAGAGCGATTTGGAGAAGATCAGCGGGGAAATCCAGACGAGATACAGCCTTGAAGCGGGTGAAAAGAGTAAGTACGCGCGCGGACTGGCTCTTGCGGAGCAAGGAAAGGACATTTTCGAGGCCTGAGGCTTGTACTGCTTTGCGGGGATCAAATTCTGCGGGAGACGGTACTGGACGGATAAAAAACAGACGAAAAAGAGAAGGTACATGCGAAAACATGTACCTTTTTTGTTTTTCAGCGGTTTTTCGGGGGAATTTTCGGTGAAAAAGTTTACTTTCCTGATAAAACGGAGTATAATCAATAATAATTGTCTATTGTTATGCACGAAGGCAAAAATGGAGAAGCTTACAATTTTAGGAGGATATATACTATTATGAAAACAACACTTATTTCAAAGGAAAACGGCATCGCGAAATTTACGATGGAGTTTACGGCAGAAGAGTTCGAGGCGGCTATCGTAAAGGCATACCAGAATACCAAGGATAAATATACGGTAGATGGTTTCCGGAAGGGAAAGGCTCCGCGCAAGCTGATTGAGAAGCATTACGGCGAGGGCATTTTCTTTGAGGACGCTGTGAATGATATGTTTTCAAACGGATATCCGCAGGCGTTGGATGAGCTTGCTGTTGATGTCATTGATCGGCCGAAAGCAGATTTTACGGAGCTTGCAGCAGGAAGCGGATTCACAGTGACGGTGGAAGTGGCAGTTTATCCGGAGATTGAGGTAAAGGATTACAAGGGCGTTGAGATCGAGAAAATCACACACGAGATCGACGACGAGGCCCTTCAGAATGAGCTGGAGGCGATTCGCAGAAGAAACGCCAGAATGATCGTGGTGGACAGACCGGCAGAGGAAGGGGATACGGTCCTTCTGGATTACGCGGGTTTCCTGGGCGAGGAGCAGTTTGAGGGCGGCACAGCGGAGAGATTCCCACTGAAGCTGGGTTCCGGAACTTTTATCCCGGGATTTGAAGATCAGCTGATCGGCGTGAAGACCGATGAAGAGAGAGATGTGAATCTTTCCTTCCCGGAAGATTACCCGGCGGAAAATCTGAAGGGGCAGGCGGTAACCTTCAAGTGCAAGGTTCACGAAGTAAAGACCGAAGAGCTGCCGGAGCTGAATGACGAATTTGTGAAAGACATCTCCGAATTTGATACACTGGATGAATATAAAGCGGATGTAAAGGCGAACCTTGAAAAGGCGGCTGCCGCAAGAGCAGAGAACGAGATGAAAGACAAGGTTGTCAAGAAGGTCTATGACGCCAATGAATTTGACATCCCGGAAGTGATGATCCGGGATGAGATCGGCGCGCGTCTCCGCGAGCTGGATCAGCAGCTGCAGTATCAGGGACTCTCCTTAGAGAAGTATATGGATGCTATGCAGAAGAAGCTGGAAGAGATTCAGGATGAAATCCGGGATGACTGCTACAAGGCGGTGAAGACAAAGATGATCCTGGCAGCGGTTGCCGAGAAGGAAAAGCTGCCGGTATCCGAGGAGGATATCACAAAGGAACTGGATCTGATCGCGGCTCAGTACGGCATGACGACCGAGCAGGTAAGAGAAGCACTCGGAACACAGAATATCGCGATGGTAGCAAAGGATCTCGGCCTCAGAAAAGCCATTGATTTCATGTACGATAACGCGGTAATCAAATAGAAAAATTTCCGATTCGGAAGGGCGGACGCCGTGAGCGTTACAGCCGGAGAAAAAAGGGTATAGAAAAGGGGAAGCCGGAAAAGGAAATAAAGTGGGCAAAAAAGGGATTAGATAAAGAAAGTAGGGAGGTTAGGAAAGGATGGCACTTGTACCATATGTAATAGAACAGACCGGCAAGGGAGAGCGTTCTTACGATATTTATTCGAGACTGTTAAAGGATCGGATTATTTTCCTTGGGGAAGAAATTGATGACCACATTGCGAGTCTGGTTGTTGCACAGCTTCTGTTCCTGGAAGCAGAGGATCCGGAAAAGGATATCTCAATTTATATCAACAGCCCGGGCGGCAGTGTAACTGCCGGAATGGCGATTTACGATACGATGCAGTACATCAAGCCGGAGGTATCGACGATTTGTGTCGGCCTTGCCGCGAGTATGGGGGCTTTCCTCCTGTCGTCCGGCGCGAAGGGAAAGCGCTTTGCACTTCCGAATGCGGAGATTATGATTCATCAGCCGCTCGGAGGCGCGAAGGGGCAGGCATCGGACATTAAAATTCACGCGGACTGGATTATCAAAACAAAGGAAAAACTGAACCGCATTTTATCGGAGAACACATCTCAGCCGTTTGAGAAGATCGAACACGATACAGACCGTGACAACTTTATGAGTGCGGAAGAGGCGATGGCTTACGGGCTGATCGACAAAGTGATCGCAAGAAGATAACGGGGGATGAGTATGACAAAGTATGATGATGAAACGAAAGAACTGAAGTGTTCGTTCTGCGGAAAGCCGCAAAGTCAGGTACGGCGGCTGATTGCCGGAAACGGTGTATATATCTGCGATGAATGCGTGGAGCTTTGCGCGGATATTGTCGCGGAAGAGTTCATGAAGCAGGGCAAACCAAAGCCAAGCCGCTCCGGCGCGGACGGCGGGAAACTTCCGAAGCCGAAGGAGATCGCGCAGACCCTATCGGAGTATGTGATCGGTCAGGATAACGCGAAGAAGGCGCTTTCGGTGGCGGTTTACAATCATTATAAAAGAATCCAGCAAGGGCGGAGCACATCGGAGGACGGTGTGGAACTGCAGAAGAGCAATATCGTCATGATCGGGCCGACCGGCTCCGGGAAGACCCTTTTGGCTCAGACACTGGCGAGGATTTTGAATGTGCCGTTTGCGATTGCGGATGCGACCGCACTGACGGAGGCCGGTTATGTCGGAGAGGATGTTGAAAATATTCTTTTGAAGCTGATTCAGGCGGCGGATTGGGATATCGAGCGCGCACAGCGCGGCATTATTTATGTCGATGAGATCGACAAGATTGCGAAAAAGTCGGATAATCCGTCGATTACGCGTGATGTCAGTGGAGAAGGTGTCCAGCAGGCGCTTCTGAAGATCCTGGAAGGGACGGTTGCCAATGTTCCGCCGCAGGGCGGGAGGAAGCACCCGCATCAGGAGTTCATCCCGTTCGACACAACCAATGTTCTGTTTATTTGCGGAGGAGCCTTTGACGGCCTTGATAAAATCATTCAGCGCCGTATCGGGGAAAAGACCATCGGATTTAATTCCGAATTCAAAGTGACAAGAGAAGAAGAGAAAGACATCCTGCTCAAGCTGCAGCCGGAGGATCTGCTCAAATACGGGTTGATTCCGGAATTTATCGGACGGCTGCCGGTGGCGGTGACCTTGGAAGAGCTTTCAAGAGAGTCTCTCGTTCGAATTATCAAGGAGCCGAAGAACTCGCTTTTGAAGCAGTATACGAAGCTTTTTGCGATGGACGGCGTGGAACTTGAGATTACGGATGACGCGATCGAACGGGTTGCGGAGAAGGCAATCGAGCGTAAGACGGGCGCGCGCGGTCTTCGGAGTATCTTCGAGGGCGTGATGACGGATATCATGTATGAAATTCCGTCCAGAAATGATGTGGTAAAGTGCATCATTACGAAAGAGACCATCGATGGCTTGTCGCAGCCGACCCTTGTGTTTGCGGACCATCCGAAAAAGGAAAATCAGGAGGACGGCAGCGTCGAAACGGCCTGAGATCCTGAAGTGAAAAAAAGATACAGGGAAAAGAACCAGAAGGGGCATGGCGCAGGAACGCCCTGCCCCTCTTGTTTCGTGAGAAAAGGGGAAGGAAATGGAGGAGACAGATATGACGGACGATAAAAGCCGGAAGGAAACAGAAGATGTCCTGGCGCTTGAAGAGCCGGGTGAGGATACAAAAACAACGGATGAAGGGACTCTGACACTTCCGATGATCGCTCTTCGGGGGCTTTCGGTGTTCCCGAACATGGTGCTTCACTTTGATATCGGCAGAGAGAAGTCGATTAAAGCACTGGAGCGTGCGATGATTACGGATCAGACAGTATTTCTGGTCAGTCAGATTGACGAAAATACGGATCTTCCGACACTGAGTGATCTTTATCAGGTCGGGACGATTGCAAAGGTAAAGCAGATGCTGAAATTGCCGGGCGATTCTATCCGGGTGCTGGTTGAGGGCGTGAAGCGCGGCCAGATTCGGGAAATGCTGTTTGAGGTGCCGTACTTTAAGTGCACGGTATCCGTGATTGAAGAGCCGGAAGTGGAAAGCAGCGTTGAAATTGAAGCACTGAAGCGATCGGTATTAGATGAATTCGAAGAATATGTTGCGGAGCGTGAAAACGGGCAGGAGCTTTTTTCATCGGTAGTCGGGATTGAACATCCGGGAAGATTGGCGGACGCCATTGCGGCGCATCTCCGCGTCAAGGTGGAAGATCGGCAGCCGTTTCTTGAGATTTTTGACCCGGTAAAACGACTTTCCGCAATGAAAGAAATTCTGAGCCGTGAGGTGGAGATCCAGCTGATCGAGGCGGACATCAATCAGAAGGTGAAGTCACAGATGAATCAGAATCAAAAAGAATACTATCTGCGGGAGCAGATGCGGGCGATTCAGGAGGAGCTTGGCGTTGCGGAAGATGTCGCGGAGGACGCGGAGCTTTGGCGGAAGCAGCTGAAAAAGCTCAAGATGCCGGAAAAGACGGCGAAAAAAATAGAAAAAGAGATCAGCCGCTTTGAAAAGCTCCAGCCGGCATCGGCGGAGAGCAATGTCTCCCGTTCATATATCGAAACAATTCTGGAATTGCCTTGGAATAAGACAAGCAAAACGCAGGCGGACTTGAAAAAGGCTGAAGCGATTTTGAATCAGGATCATTACGGATTGGATAAGGTAAAACAGCGTGTATTGGAGTACCTCGCAGTGGTGGAGCTTTCCGGCAAGCTGAGAGGACCGATTCTCTGCCTGGTAGGACCTCCGGGTGTCGGAAAAACTTCGATCGCGAGATCGGTTGCCCGTGCGACCGGGCGAGAGTTCGTCCGGATGTCGCTCGGCGGTGTGCGGGATGAGGCGGAGATCCGGGGGCACAGAAGAACGTATATCGGAGCGATCCCGGGAAGGATTATTTCCTGTTTGAAAGATGCCGGAACGAATAACCCGGTCTGTCTGTTTGATGACGTGGATAAGAGCGGTACGGATTACAAAGGAGACCCGGCATCCGCGCTGCTGGAAGTGCTGGATCCGGAGCAGAATAAAGAATTTATGGATCATTACCTGGAAGTGCCGTTCGATCTTTCGAAGGTCATGTTCATTACGACAGCGAACACGATCGATACCATTCCGCGTCCGCTTTTGGACCGAATGGAGATTATCCGGGTAGAGGGGTACACGGAAGAGGAAAAGGTTGAGATCGCCAAGAATTATTTGATTCCGAAGCAACTGGAGAACCACGGCCTGAAGCCGGAAAATATTTCTTTTTCGGAGGGTGCGGTGCGCAGTCTGATCAATGATTATACGCGGGAATCCGGCGTCCGAAATTTGGAGCGGGAAATTGCCAATGTGTGCCGGAAGACAGCGCTTGCGCTGGTGACAACGAAAAAGGAGCATTATCGTATTACACCGAAAAATCTGGAAAAATATCTCGGAAAGAAGCATTATCGATACGACATGATCGAGGGACAGGAGGAAATCGGCGTGACAACGGGTCTTGCCTGGACCATTGTCGGCGGAGATACACTGTCGATCGAAACGACGGTAGTGCCGGGAAGCGGCAAGTTCGTTCTGACGGGCCAGCTCGGTGAGGTGATGCAGGAATCTGCGAAAGCTGGAATTTCTTATATTCGTTCCGTTGCAGATACCTTGGGCATTCAGGAAGACTTCTACAAGACGAAGGATATCCATATCCATATTCCGGAGGGGGCAACGCCAAAGGACGGTCCGTCTGCCGGTATTACGATGTGTACAGCGATGATTTCGGCTCTGACAGAGATTCCGGTCCGGAAAGATGTAGCGATGACCGGTGAAATTACGCTGCGGGGAAAGATCCTGCCGGTCGGCGGAATTCGGGAAAAGGTACTTGCCGCGCATCGTGCCGGCATCCGAAAGGTCCTCTTGCCGAAGGAAAATGAACGGGATATTGATGATATTCCGGAAAAAGTAAGAAAGAAGATGACATTTGTGCTGATCGAAAGGGCGGAGGATGCTCTTCGGGAGGCGCTTGTGAAAAGTACAGGAAAAAAAGTATGATTATTAAGAAATCAGAAATTGAAGCCGTTGCTGTCAAAAAGACGCAGTATCCGGCGCCGGAGCTTCCGGAGATTGCTTTCGCCGGACGCTCAAATGTCGGCAAGTCTTCGCTTCTGAACCTTTTAACCAATCGGAAGAGTCTCGCCAGAGTTTCCGGCGCTCCCGGAAAAACGAGAACGATCAATTTTTATCGGATCAACGATACGTTTCGAATTGTGGATTTGCCGGGTTACGGATATGCAAAGGTTTCGAAGTCGATGTCTGAGGGCTGGGGCGCGATGATGGAGGATTATCTGGAAAAAAGAGAAAACCTGCTGAAGGTCGTACAGCTTGTGGATATTCGGCATGCGCCGTCGGTGCAGGATGTGCAGATGTACGAGTATCTGCGCCATTACGGTCTCGACGGAATTGTCGTCGCGACAAAGGCAGATAAGGTGTCAAGAAACGAAATGCAGAAATGCATTTCGGTGATTCGAAAAACGTTGTCTCTCGAAAAGGAGGATACGGTTGTGCCGGTATCGGCGCTGAAGCGAACCGGTCAGGAAGAGCTGATTGCCGTGCTGGAAGAGCTGTTAACGGCGGAGGAGGAAACCGTTTGATATGATGCAGTGGGTTGGATTTGCGGTCCTTCGGAAACGAATGGCCGCGCTGAAATTCATGATGCGCGATAAGAATGTCCCTCTCTGGAAGAAGGGCTTGGTAGTGCTGGGAGCGCTTTATCTAATCTCTCCGCTCGATCTGATCCCGGATGTTGTCTTTCCGGTAGCCTTTCTGGACGATTTGATTCTCTGGATCTGGATTTTCTGGTTTCTTCGGGACGAGCTGGACCGTTACTGGATCGGGGAAAGAGAGGTCGACCTTTCGAAAAGTTTCTATGGTAAAGATATCATAGAGGGTGTAGAATGTGAAGTGGCGGAAGAACAGAAAGAAGAGCCGCCGAAGAAGGTATAACCGTTTAAGAAGATGTGAAAGAGGAAGTCCCGGACGGGGCGGAACCAAGAAGGAACAGAAAAGGAAACAAGGATGGCAGAAATGGAAAATCATCCAGTCGGAGAGGTAATGATCACAGAAGAACAGATTCGTGCGCGGGCAAAGGAAATCGGTCGGGCGATCAGTGAAGAATTCAAAGGAGAGAATTTATTGGTGGTCGGCATTCTGAAGGGCGCTGTACTGTGGATGGCGGATGTGATTAAGAACATCGAAAACGAGAATATGGGAATTGATTTTATGGTCGTTTCCAGTTATGGGGCATCCACAAAGAGCAGCGGCGTAGTGAAGATCGTCAAGGATTTGGATGTCGATATTGAAGGCAAGACGGTGATCATCGTGGAAGACATCGTCGATTCCGGTATCACATTGAATTATCTGAAGAGTTATCTGGCCGGCCGGAATGCAAAGGCTGTCCGGATCTGCACCCTGCTCGACAAGCCGGAGGGCAGGCGGGTGGAATTGGTGCCGGATTATATCGGGTTTACCGTACCGGATCGTTTTATCGTCGGTTACGGACTTGATTTTGATCAGAAATACCGCCAGCTGCCGTATATTTCATTTTTAAAATAATGTTCTTGTTCAAAACGGATCGAATCGGACTTGCTGTCGGCAGATACGGCCGGAGGCGGTTCGCCGGTTCGGATTCGAGTGAAATAAAATAATTTACCAAGAAGGAGATGTTTACAATGGGTTACAAAGTACAGGTAGGATTATCAAACAAGCATTTGCATCTTTCCAAGGAGCATGTTGCGGCACTGTTCGGAGAGGGTCATTCGCTGACACATAAAAAGGATCTGGTACAGCCGGGACAGTTTGCCTGCGAGGAAAAGGTGGACATCGTCGGCCCGAAGGGAACCTTAAAGGGTGTGAGAGTACTGGGACCGGAAAGACCGCAGACACAGGTTGAGATTTCGATGACAGACGGCAGAACAATCGGAATTTCCGCTCCGATCCGTGAATCCGGAGACCTCGCGGGAACACCGGGATGCAAGATTGTCGGCCCTTGCGGCGAGATTGAGATCGAGGAAGGTGTCATTGTTGCACTGAGACACATTCACTTCTCACTGGAGGAGGCGGAAGCTGCCGGTGTCAAGGACAAGGATTGGGTATCCATCAAGATCGAAGGCGAAAGACAGCTCGTATTCGATAAGGTGCTGATCCGCGCAAGCAACAAGTTTAAGGCAGAGTGCCATTTAGATACCGATGAAGGAAATGCGGCCGGATGCGGTTCGAATACGGTATGTGAGATCGTAAAGGTTTGGTAGGTCAGCCCGCCGGACTGTTGGATGTATCGTCTGGATGTATCGTAAAGAAAGAACGCAAAAAATAAAAAATGCTGCGGGAACGGTGAGTTTTCAGCCGTCCCGCAGCGTTTTTTATTTTTGCAGAGAAGATGCGGCGGAGCATGAGGAAAAGTCCATCACAATATCAAAAGAGGTGGCGTCTTTTCCGTTATTGTGTCCGCGGATCAAAAGAGAGCTGTCTTCGTAGGCCTTCGAAATAGTAAAGGTGTCCTGCATTCGCAGTTCAGATTCAAAGTAAATTTCCATTCTCCGCAGATTTGCCAGATTGGATTTTTCTGCGGCAGTGAAAGCGTCGTAGGCAAATTCGCCGTAGCGGCAGTTGTTGACATGTCCAAGCATATCGATATAACTGGAATAAACACGGCGTTCATCGTACGGGACAAAATCGGCGTGAAGATGCCGGGTCGCTTTTGCCTCAATCGTGACGGCCGGATTGGGCTCCGGAAGAGAAATCGGCAGGTATTTCGGACGCAGAATGCTGCGCTTTTCAATATCAAGAAGCACCGAAAAGGTGCTGCCCTGAAAAACGGTGTCGCCGGCAGCATCCCGAAAAACCAGTTCACGCCGGAAGTAGGGGCCCTTGGTACCCGAATGCCAGGTCTGCGCCCGGAGTGCTTCGCAGCCGCGAATATTGCGTGTGATTTCCACTTGAAGCGAAATCAAGGCCCATGCCATGCCGTATTTCATGGTGTCATCGGCATTAGCATGAAAGTGATTCAGATGCCGGCTCGCGATGTCTGCGAACAGTACCTGATAGGCATGAGGCTTCAAGATGCCGTTTTCGTTGATCTGGGACACCTCCACCTCAATATCGTAATAACACTCTGTTTCTTTCATCAATTTCAGAACCTCCGGTTTTATTTTAACGCAAATAAGAAAGCAGGTCAACGGGGGGAAGAAAAAGACGAAATGAAGAAAAATTCATTTGACAAGGGGGTCAAAGAAGGATATAATGGCAATAATTTAATTAGATAGACTAACTAATTAAATGAGCGAAAACAACGAAAAGCGGAAAGGGCTTTATGACAGCATGAAAGAGTTTGAACAAAAACTGAATCAGTTACTGGTCGATACGTATCGCCAGATTTCAAAGATCGAGGAGCAGGCAATTCATCAGTCCGGCCGGGTGGATCTTTCGATCAGTGAGCTTCATTTGCTGGAGGCGATCGGAAAAGACAGGGAGAACGGGCGCACGGTAAGTGATATCGCACAGGATCAGGGCATTACGCTTCCTTCTGTCACGGCAGCGGTAAAAAAGCTGGCGAAAAAAGGATATGTTGAGAAGATGAAGTCCAAAGAAGATAAACGGGTTGTTTTTGTAAAATTGACAAAGCTCGGAAGTAAGGTAGATGCCGGACACCGATACTTTCACGAAAATATGGTGCGAAATGTTTCCGGCGAATTGGACGACGGAGAAAAAGAAATGCTGATGCGGGGCATGGATAAGCTGAATCAATATCTGGAAAGAAAGATTGCGGAGCAGCAGGAGTGACAGAGGGAGTACGAATCAAATGAGTTTTTCAATAATCGGAGTCGGCAGTGCGGTCGGCTCACTTATTAAAACCAATGATGATCTGGCGCGAATCTTGGATACGGATGATGAATGGATTTATTCCAAAACCGGAATCCGAAAGAGGCACCTTCTCGGAGAAGAGACATTGACCGATTTGGCGGCGGATGCGGCGGAAAAAGCGCTCGCGGACAGCGGTGTTCTGCCGGAAGAGCTGAGCCTGATTATCTGCGCGACGGTGACCGCCGATTATATTACGCCTTCGATGGCCTCTGTCATTCAGAGGCGGATCGGCGCAGTCTGCCCGGCGTTTGACATCAGCGCGGCCTGTGCCGGATTTCTCTACGGAATGGATATCGCTGAGGGATATTTTCTTCGCGATCCGGACAGCAAGATCCTCTTGATTGGTGCGGAGGCAGTTTCGAAAATGGCAAACTGGCAGGACCGATCGACAGCCGTGCTGTTCGGTGACGGCGCCGGTGCAGTGATTCTCGGAAAAGGCGATGGACTGAAGGCGGTGCATTTGACGACGAAGGGAGATGAAGCGCCGCTCTACGCAAGGGCGCAGAAAGGAAATTGCCCCTACCGTGAGGAACGTGTGCCGAGCGAGAATTTTACGCAGAATTTGGCGGGCTTTGCGGGAGATACCTATCTCCATATGGCAGGACAGAAGGTGTTTCAGTTCGCAGTATCGGCCATGTGCCGCGAACTGGAGGAAGTCATCCGGCGGGCGGATATCCGCTGGGAGGAGATCGATTATGTACTGCCGCATCAGGCGAATCAACGAATCATTGATTATGCGGTCAGCAGGCTTCCGATTCCGAGAGAAAAATATCTTGGAAACATTTCGGAGTACGGAAACACTTCTGCGGCCTCGATTCCGATCATGCTGGATGCGTTCAGCCGAGAAGAAATTTTGAAAAAAGGCGACTTGCTTGCGTTTGTGTCTTTCGGGGCAGGAATGGTATCGGCGGCCGCGCTCGTGAAATGGCAGGGAAGCGGGAAATAAGTTTCGAAAATGAAGGAATGAGCTCAGAAACCGAAATGACGGTCTGAAAATAAAAAGAAGAATATGCCGGCAATCCGGCATCAAAATGAAACGGAGGATTCAACAATGACAACATTTGAGAGAGTAGTAAAGGTACTGGCGGACGCGAAGGATTGTGACAAGAGCGCGGTCAGAATGGAAAGCACTTGGGCAGAACTCGAGCTGGATTCCCTGGATACGGTAGAGCTGGTTATGAATCTGGAGGATGAGTTTGGCGTACAGCTGGAAATGAACGAGAATCTTAAAACCATCGGTGATGTTGTGGCAGCGATTGAGGCCGCGCTGGAATAGCGGTGTTGTACAGCGAAGAGGAGGGTGAGAAACATGATCAAAACACCGCTTTGCGCGTTGCTTGGAATTCGTTATCCGCTTCTGCAGGGAGGTATGGCGCATATCGCCGACGCGAATCTTGCCGCAGCGGTCTCCAATGCCGGGGGGCTCGGGATTATCTCCGCGATGAACGGGGACGGAGAGTGGCTGCGGCGTGAAATCAGGAAAGCGGCAGCACTGACAGATCGGCCGTTTGGCGTGAATATCATGCTGATGAGCCCAAGGGCGGCGGAAGCGGCCGAAATTGTCTGTGAGGAGAAGGTTGCAGTAGTGACAACCGGGGCGGGCAATCCGTCCTCTTACATCCCCAAATGGAATGCTGCCGGGATTAAGACCATTCCGGTCGTCGCGTCTACCGGTGTAGCAAAGCTGGTGGCGCGGAGCGGTGCTGCGGCTGTTATCGCGGAAGGCGGCGAATCCGGGGGGCATGTCGGAGAGCTTTCGACGATGGCGCTGCTGCCGCAGGTATGTGATGCTGTCGATATTCCGGTCCTTGCCGCCGGCGGAATCGGAGATGGCCGCGGCGTCGCTGCAGCGTTTATGCTCGGGGCCTGCGGTGTCCAGATGGGAACCCGATTTTTGACGGCGGAAGAGTGCGGTGTGTCGGAAGTATATAAAAACAAAATCCTGAAAGCAAAGGATATCGATACGATGACGACGGGAAAACGCCTCGGACATCCGGTGCGTGCCTTGAAAACACCGTTTACAAGAGCCTTTTTGAAAATGGAGTATGACAGCAGCGTGTCCGATGAGGAGCTTGCGGCGTTTGGGGCCGGATCACTTTACGCGGCGGCCGTTCTCGGCGATGAAGAAAAGGGCAGCTTTATGGCTGGTCAGATCGCGGGAATGATTCGAAAAAGACAGAGCGCCGCGGAGATCATCGAAGAGGTCTTCGAAGAAGCAGAGGCGCTTCTCCGAAAGGCCGATCGCTTTTACCGGGAAGGATAGGAGTGAAAAGAATGGGAAAAACGGCATTTGTATTTTCCGGCCAAGGGGCACAGTATCCCGGCATGGGAAAGGAGCTTTACGATGCTTCACCGGCGGCCAGGAGTATTTTTGAGATCAGTGAGAGGATCCGGCCGGGCACCATGAAGCTGTGCTTTTTGGGAACGAAGGAAGAATTGACGCGCACGATCAACACACAGCCGTGTCTTTATACGGTGGATCTTGCGGCGGCGGCGGCCCTGGAGGAAATGGGCATTGCGGCGGATGCCGCGGCGGGATTTTCGCTGGGGGAGGTCGCTGCGCTGACCTTTGCGGGAAGAATGTCTCCGGAGGAAGGATTTGCGTTTGTAATGGAGCGCGGTCAAAGAATGGAGGATGCGGCGCAGAAAAATCCGGGTACGATGGCGGCCGTGATGAGGTTATCACCGCCGCAGACGCTGCAGATCGCATCGGAATGCGGCGTGTACGCGGCCAATTACAATTCGCCGCAGCAAACGGTATTTTCCGGAGAAAAGGAGGCTGTGCGCATGTTTTGCGGCAGGATCAAAGAAGCCGGTGGGATGGCCCTTCCGCTTTCGGTTGGCGGAGCTTTTCACAGCCCGCTCATGAAAGGGGCAGCCGCGGCGCTCGCGGAAGTACTGCGGAATACCGTGTACCGAAGCGGGGCGAAATGTCCGGTCTATGCGAATAAAACGGCGTCGCCGTATCCGGAGGACCCGGAAGAAGCGAAAAAACTGATGGCCTCTCAAGTAGAGTCACCGGTGCTTTGGCAGCAGACGATTGAAAATATGGCTGCAGACGGATTTGATACTTTTATCGAAGTAGGTGCAGGAAGTACGCTGACGGGACTGATCCGGAAGACAGTGCCTCATGTGACCGCATTCAGCGTTGAAAAGGCAGCTGATTTGAAGAAGGAAGAATTACGATATGTTAAAAAATAAAACAGCACTGATTACAGGAGGCTCCCGTGGAATCGGGCGCGCCATTGCTCTGGCGATGGCGCGGGAGGGCGCGTCGGTCGCGGTCCTTTACAGAGGCCGGGAAGAGGCGGCGCAGGAAACACTTCGCCTGCTTCGGGAGACCGGCACAGAAGCAGAGATCTATCAATGCAATGCCGCGTCCGCAGAGGAAACGGCAAAAACGGTACGGGCGGCTGCGGAACGCTTCGGGCGGATCGATATCCTTGTAAACAACGCGGGGATCACACGCGACAATTTGATCCTCATGATGCGGGAAAAAGAGTTTGACGAGGTTCTGGAGGTCAATCTGAAGGGTGCGTTCCTGATGACGAGCCGGGTCGGGGGCATTATGCTGAAGCAGCGCTCCGGGAGAATCATCAATATTGCATCTATCGCGGGGATGATGGGCAATGCCGGACAGGCAAATTACGCGGCGGCGAAGGCAGGTTTGATCGCGCTGACCAAGACGACCGCGCGGGAATTGGCAGGAAGAGGAATCACATGCAATGCGATTGCGCCGGGATTTATCGCAACGGATATGACGAAAATGCTCGGAGAAGGAAAGCTTCAGGAAGCGGAAAAATCGATTCCGCTTGGCCGAATCGGAGCACCGGAAGATGTTGCGGCTGCGGCTGTTTTTCTTGCCGGAGACGGGGCTTCCTACATCACGGGAAGCGTGCTGAAGGTAGACGGCGGCCTGTATATCTAAGCGTGCAGGGAGAACAAAACAGAAAAGTAGAAAGGGGAACGGACAAGGATGGACAGAGCGCTGTTTGACTGGAATGGGAAAGGCCTTTCGATCGGCGAATTGCATGTACGCACACCGATTGTACAAGGCGGTATGGGCATCGGCGTTTCCGGATATCGGCTTGCCTCGGCCGTCGCAGAGGCAGGCGGGATCGGCGTGCTTTCGGCGGTCGGACTCGGCCTTCTGAAAAGAGATACGGACGGGGATGCTTTGGAAATGCCGGAGAGGAGCGGAGAAAGCCGGGGACTGACCATGCTGCGGAGGGAGATCCGCGCGGCACGGAAAAGAACGAAAGGTGTTCTCGGCGTCAATATTATGACAGCGGTTTCGGATTTTCAGGCGGCGGCAAAAACGGCGGCAGAGGAAGAAATCGATATTATTTTTTCCGGCGCGGGACTTCCGCTGACCTTGCCGGAATGTCTTGCGTCCGGCAGCCGGACCAAGCTCGTGCCGATTGTTTCATCGGCAAAGGCAGCCAAATTGATTGCGCGGCGCTGGATGAGCACATACGGATATCCCCCGGACGCTTTTGTGCTGGAAGGACCGAAGGCGGGCGGACATCTGGGCTTCTCTGAGGAGCAGATCGAGGATCCGGCCTACCAGCTGCAGGTCTTGCTTCCCCAGGTGGTCGAGGAGGCGCAGCGAATCGGGCGCGAGAGCGGGAAAAAGATCCCGGTGATTGCCGCCGGGGGGATCTATACCGGTGCGGATATTGCTGAGATGCTCGCACTGGGAGCCGCCGGTGTGCAGATGGCGACACGGTTCGTCGCGACCGAAGAATGTGACGCGGATGAGGCTTTCAAAAAAGCATACATTCAGTGCAGAAAAGAGGATATTGCAATCATCCAAAGCCCGGTCGGAATGCCGGGAAGAGCGATCCGGAACGCCTTTTTGGGGGAAGCCAAAGAAGGGAAACGGCACCCGGAAATATGTCGGAACAATTGCATTACGCCGTGTCCGAAAAGGGAAGCGGCTTACTGCATATCGGAGGCGCTGGTAAACGCGTTTTATGGGAGAATGGATCAAGGATTTGCTTTTGTCGGGGCAAATGGATATCGGATCCGGGAAATTACGACTGTGGAAAAATTGTTCAAAGAACTGGAAGAAGGATTTCGTGCGGCAGAAGGAGGACAATGCGGATGAATCAAGGCAGAAGAGTCGTGGTGACGGGCATCGGTGTGGTAACACCGGTCGGAAACGACAGGGAATCTTTTTGGAGGAGCCTGAAAGAAGGCAGAAGCGGCATTGGAAGAATCACGCGCTTTGATACAACAGACTTTAAAGTGAAAATAGCAGCGGAGGTAAAAAATTTCGATCCGCTTTTGTATATGGATAAAGGAGAGGCACGGAGGCAGGACCGTTTTTCGCAGTATGCGATTGCGGCGGCAGAGGAGGCCATGTTGGACAGCGGACTTGTTTCAGGGGCCGGCAGGAGTGCGGAAACGGGGGCAGCATCCAATATTGATCCGGAGAGACTCGGGGTGTATATCGGGTCCGGAACAGGCGGCATGGAAACCTTTATGGAAGAAGCAAAGAAACTTCTGGAAAATGGACCGAGAAAGGTTTCACCGTTTTTTGTTCCGATGATGATCGCCAACATGGCGGCCGGAAATACGGCGATTCGCTTCGGAGCCAAAGGGCCGAGTCTGCCGGGTGTGACGGCGTGCGCGACCTCTACCAATGCGATCGGGGAGGCATTTCGGGCCATTCGGGGCGGTTATGCCGATGCCATTATTGCGGGCGGTACGGAATCGGCGATTCTCCCGCTTTCGATTGCCGGATTTACAAACTGTATGGCGCTGACACTGCGGAACGATCCGGAATCTGCTTCGATTCCGTTCGACCGCCGGCGTGACGGTTTCGTCATGGGAGAAGGCGCGGGCGTTCTGATCCTGGAAGAATACGAACACGCCAAAGCACGCGGAGCATCTGTTTACGCGGAAGTGGCCGGATACGGCAATACTTGCGACGCTTATCATATGACGGCGCCGGATCCGGATGGAAGCTGCGCGGCGAGAGCCATTCGGATGGCACTGGAGGAAGCGGACGCTTTTTCCGTTCCACCGGAATACATCTATTTAAATGCGCACGGAACGAGTACGCCGCTCAATGATAAAACGGAAACTCGCGCAATAAAATTGGCGTTCGGAGAAACGGCAGCAAGGAACCTTCATATCAGTTCTACCAAATCCATGACAGGACATATGCTCGGTGCGGCAGGAGCGATCGAAGCCGCGGCCGCGGTGCTGGCGCTTCGTGACGGGATCGTCCCGCCGACGATCGGATATCGGGAAAAGGACCCGGAATGTGATCTGAATATCACGCCGAATGTTCGCACGGAAGCGGAGCTGCTTGTCGGACTTTCCACTTCACTGGGATTCGGCGGGCATGATGCGTGCATTGCCTTTCGAAAAAGTCCGGAAGCGTTTCGGGATGCCGAAAAAATGCGTTCGGAAAAATAACGGAAGGAAGCGGAAGGAACAGAAAAAAACGGGAGGGATCGTTCGATGAAGATAGAGGAGATTCAGAAATTAGCGGAGATTTTGGAACATTCGTCACTGAACTTTATGGAGGTTCAGGAGGGGGAATTTCGGGTGCGGATGGGAAAAACGCCGGAACAAAGGGGAGAGTCTGCTGTGGAATGCAGCGCTTCGGGTTTGGCCGAGACGGAGGCTCGTGCGGTGCAGGGAAGCTGCGCGTCAGTGGAGCCGGCGGAATCTGCCGCGGAAGGAAGTCCGATTTGTTCTCCGATGGTCGGAATTTTTTATGAAGCGGCGTCGCCGGGAGACGCACCGTTTGTTCAGGAAGGGCAGGCGGTGGAAGAGGGGCAGATCCTGTGCATTATTGAAGCGATGAAGCTGATGAACGAGATCACAGCGGAAAAAAGCGGCGTAATTACGAAGATCTGTGCGGAGAACGGCAGGATTGTCGAGTACGGTCAGCCGCTTTTCTATATTCGTTCATGATCCGTTCATGAAAAAGAGGGCCTGAATTCAAAAGGCAGAGAGGAAAAGAGAAGAGATGAATCGAGAAGAATTGAAAAGCATTCTGCCGCACCGTGAGCCGATGCTTTTGCTGGATGAAGCTTTTGTAAAGGACGGCGGAATTGCCGTAGGCCGGTACACTGTGCAGGGAGATGAATTCTTTCTGCAGGGGCATTTCCCAGGGGAGCCGGTTGTGCCGGGTGTCATTCTATGTGAAATGATGGCACAGTGCTGCTGTGTCCTTTTGAAAGAAGAGCTTCGGAGCGAAGATGCGGAAGCGCTGGAAGACAGGATACAGCCGTATTATACCGGACTGGACAGCGTGAAATTCAAAAATCCGGTGAGACCGGGGGACACAGTGGAGTTTGAATGTAAAATCAATCGGGTTTTGAAACCGTTTTATTTTGCGGAGGGGATCGGAACCGCAGCAGGAAAGCAGTGCGTCAGTGCGAAGTTCTCCTTTGCGCTGATACGGAAATAGGAGAAAGCGATGTTTTCAAAAATATTGATTGCCAATCGCGGCGAGATTGCCGTTCGGATCATCCGCGCCTGCAAGGAAATGGGAATCTCTACGGCAGCGGTTTATTCGGAGGCGGACCGGGAATCTTTTCATGTCAGTCTGGCGGATGAATGCATCTGTATCGGACCTCCGCAGGCGAAGGACAGTTATTTGAATAAAAATGCCATTTTGACGGCGGCGCAGGCAGTGGGCGCTCAGGCCATTCATCCGGGGTACGGCTTCTTATCGGAGAACGCGGAATTTGCGGAGCTTTGCCGCCGCTGCGGGATCGCGTTTATCGGTCCGTCGCCGGAGGTGATTTCGAAAATGGGTGACAAGGATGAAGCCCGAAGGACGATGCAGGAAGCCGGGATTCCTGTGATTCCGGGGAGCGATGTGCTGAGGGATGTGAGGGACGCAAAGCGGGAGGCTGCCAAAATCGGATATCCGGTGCTTTTGAAGGCCCGTTCCGGGGGCGGCGGACGCGGAATCCGATTGGTTCGATCGGAACGCGAATTGGAGCAGGCTTTTGGGACGGCGGCGATCGAGGCCGAGGCTGCCTTCGGAGACGGAAGCCTTTACTTGGAAAAATATCTGAACCCGGCGAGGCATATTGAGCTTCAGATTCTTCGCGACCGGAAAGGAAATACGGTCTGTATCGGGGATCGGGAATGCTCTGTCCAGCGCAACAACCAGAAGCTCCTGGAAGAAAGTCCGGCGCCGTCCGTTTCGGCGGCGCTGCGCGAAAGGATGATGCAGGCGGCCGTTCAGGCTGCGGTGTTTGTGGGGTATGAAAATGCGGGAACGGTAGAATTTCTGGTGGATCAGGAAGACCATTTTTACTTTATGGAAATGAATACCAGACTGCAGGTGGAGCATACTGTGACGGAGATGGTAAGCGGTATCGATCTTGTCAAATGGCAGATCCGGACTGCCGCCGGGGCCTCTCTCGATTTTTCCCAGCAGTCGATCCCGGTTTCCGGATGCGCGATCGAGTGCCGGATCAATGCGGAAAACAAAAGGGAGGAGCGGTCGGAGAAGCGTGAGCGGAGCGGAATGGTGCAGATTTTCCATGCACCCGGCGGACCGGATGTGCGGTTTGATACCTGCCTGTATC
>CAKQWL010000105.1 GCA_934278965.1 uncultured Clostridia bacterium
AAAAGGTGCGGGAGAACCGATGCGTTCTGCGTACTCTCCGGAGGCGATGACGGCCCTTCTGTCCCGCTGCGGATTTACCGTTCTTCAGCACGCGGACAGCCATCTGTTGACCGAAACCTTCTTTTCCGCGTATAACCGTGCAAATCCGGGGCATCTTATGCAGGCGCCCGCCGATTCCGCATGCTGTCTGGCTGTGCGGAACGAATAGCAGGCGATTTTCCGAGATTTTCGGACTTTCTTCGTTTTTTAACCGATTTTTATGGTATAATAAAGAAGTGTGCCCTTTTGTAAGACATTTTTCAGAAAAAAGGGCGGCCGATTTACACTTATTACAATAAAAAGAGGAAGGAATCTCAAAATGCTGGAGATACAGAACTTATCATTTGAGGTGCACGGCGAAAAGGGCAGCCGCAAGATTATCCAGGAGCTGAACCTGACAGTCGATAATCATAAATTCGTCGTTATCACCGGTCCGAACGGCAGCGGAAAGTCCACGCTTGCCCGACTTCTCGCGGGAATCGAAAAGCCGACAAGCGGCAAGATCCTAATGGACGGAAAGGATATTACCGAAAAATCCGTTACCGACCGCGCAAATCTCGGTATCAGCTACGCATTTCAGCAGCCGGTACGCTTTAAGGGCATTCATGTTATCGACCTTCTCCGCCTCGCGGCGAAGAAGAATCTGACTACCGCACAGGCATGCGGTTATCTTTCGGAGGTCGGACTATGTGCAAGGGATTATATTGATCGGGAGGTTAATGCCAGCCTTTCCGGAGGCGAACTGAAGCGAATTGAGATCGCAACCGTTTTGGCACGCGAAACAAGACTCTCTATTTTCGATGAACCGGAAGCCGGGATCGACCTTTGGAGTTTCCAGAATCTGATTTCCGTTTTTGAACGGATGCGTACTCTGACACAAGGTTCCATCCTCATCATTTCTCACCAGGAACGAATCCTGAATATCGCCGATGAGATCATCGTCCTTGCAAACGGACAGATCACCGATCGCGGCAGCCGGGATGAGATCCTGCCGAAACTTCTCGGCACCACATCCGCCGTTGATGTTTGCAGCATACTGAACAGAGAGGAGCAGTCACCATGTCCAAGATAGAAAACATTGATTCCGTACAGCTCCGGCTTCTTGAAGAAGTAGCAGAGCTTCATGAAACTCCGGCAGGCGCTTATAACATTCGTGCAAACGGACAGGCGGTCGGCCGCGTCAGCACAGAAAATATTGAAATCACCCCGAAAGAGAACGGAAAGGGGATCGATATCCGGATTAAAGAAGGCACCAAAAATGAGAGCGTTCATATCCCGGTTGTTCTCAGCATGAGCGGACTTTCAGAAGTCGTTTATAATGATTTTTATGTCGGAGACGATGCCGATGTTCTGATTGTTGCCGGCTGCGGTATCCACAACGACGGGAATCAGGATTCCAGACATGACGGTCTTCACCGTTTCTTTGTCGGGAAAAATGCCAAGGTCAAATATGTAGAACGCCACTACGGAGAAGGCGACGGGAACGGCAAGAGGATCTTAGACCCGGCTACGGAAGTGACCCTCGGAGAGAACAGCTACATGGAAATGGAAATGGTACAGATCAAGGGCGTGGATTCCACAAAACGGACCACGACTGCCGAACTCGACAAGGGCGCGAAACTCATCATCCGAGAGAGGCTTCTGACCCACGGCAGCCAGTATGCCGAAAGCGGATTTGTTGTCAATCTGAACGGAGAGGATTCCAGCGCCAATGTGATATCCCGCGCTGTCGCAAAGGATCACTCCAAACAGCTTTTCCTCGCGGAGATCAACGGCAACAACAAATGTGCCGGTCATTCCGAATGTGACGCGATCATCATGGATGAAGCCAACATCAGTGCTGTGCCGAAGATCACTGCCAACGATGTCAACGCGGCGCTGATCCATGAAGCGGCGATTGGAAAAATCGCAGGAGAGCAGCTGATCAAGCTGATGACGCTTGGCCTTACAGAAGCAGAAGCCGAAGAGCAGATCGTAAACGGATTCCTGAAATAACAGGGGGATTGCTGCGGATTGGGATTGCGGATCCGGCAAAAGCATAAGAGCAAGCACAAGCATAAAAAAATATAGAAAAAGTCTCGATGGCTTGGCCTCAAAGGCCCCATCGAGACTTTTTCTATTACCCCGCATATCCGCAGGCTTTAGATTTTCAAGTCCATTTTATCATTACCGCGGTCCCTGTTCTTTGGTCGCTTTTGCCATCGCCGCAATATCACCGACCCCGTTTAGAATAATGCTCGGACGATACGCGTAGGTTTTCAAGGTCTCCCGAGAGGAAACACCAGAAAGCACCAGTACCGTCGACATGCCGCTTTCCATCCCGGAAATCACATCGGTGTCCATGCGGTCGCCGACCATTACCGCTTCGGCAGAGTGGCAATGGAGCATCCGGAGTCCGGTCCGCATCATCAGCGGATTTGGTTTTCCGCAAAAGTACGCCTGTCTGCCGGTCGCCATCTCTATCGGCGCGACCAAAGCCCGACAGGCGGGAGCGATCCCATTTTCAATCGGTCCCGAAACATCGGAATTTGCCCCGATCAGCTTTGCTCCTGCCATAATCAGATTCGTCGCCTTCGTCAGCGTATCCAAGGAATAAGAACGACCCTCTCCGACGACCACATAATCCGGATTGATATCATTCATCGTAATTCCGGCATCATAAAGCGCATTCAAGAGCCCTGCTTCTCCGATCGCAAAGACCGAACAGCCCGGCGCCTGCTCCTTCAGAAAAGCAGCGGTCGCCAGCGCACTGGTATAAAAATGCTCCTCTGACACATCCAGTCCCATGCGCGCAAGCTTTTGATTCAGCTCACGCGGTGTATATCCGCTGTTATTCGTCAAAAACAGATATTCTTTCTTCTCGTCCTGCAGCCATTTGATAAACTCCGCGACACCGGGCAGGACCCGGTTTCCATGGTAGATAACACCGTCCATATCGCAGATAAAGCCCTTCTTTTCATTAAAATCAATGGAATCAAACGGAATGTTCATCCTCTGCATTCCTCCCTCCGTGTGAAATTAATTCATTATATCACCCGAAATCGTGAAATTCTACATCGATTCTGAAATTTAAAATGGGTTTTACCTGCATTACTTCTATATTACACCATTGCACCGGGTGTATTCCGGCGGATCGCTCTGCCGATTCTGATTATACCGGTCTTTCCGCATCAATTACTTTTTCCGTCCAGACTCCGTTTTCCGGATAATGCAGTACGATTGTCACTTCGCCGAGATTCTCAATTCCGGTAAAAAGTCGGTCGATATTCCGATAAATTTCTCTTGCGACATAGGCATTGATTCCGGTATCCAGAATCGCACGACTCCGCTCATCCACCGGACTCATCGCTATTTCATCCGTTCGCTGCCCCGGCTTTTCCGAAAAAGTATAATGGATCGTGAGTCCATATGGCTCCTGCGCGGTCTGAAGCTCAATCGAACGGCTGCTGAAAGATCCTTCACTCATATCGATATATTCGTGCAGCGGAAGCGACGCGATCAGCTGACCGACCGCCGGCGCGTTGCCGAGATATTTGCTGCTGTACACAGAAGGAACCATTGGATTTAGTCTGGTATACCAGTTCTCCAGCATTTCAAGAACCTTGCTGTCAATTTCCGTCGTTTCCTCCGGTACAAACCCGATAAAATAAAATTCTCCGCAGTCCTGTCCGGTCTTTTCTTTTACATCCTCCGGCGCGGCGTAATCATTGACTACAAAGACTCCAAGACGTTTTTCCGTTGTCTTTCCGGTAAAATACTTGGATTGAAGCGGCGTTACCTCGAACTCCGTCTCGATCAATTTGGCACCCGGATAAATCACATCCCAGCGCGGCGCGTCATAAAACGCCCCAAGCGCAATAAACGGCGTATTCGGCCGAACTTTTTCCACCGAAATTTCTTTCATGGATGTGATCCGATAATCCGAAATCTTTTTCTCTACCGGCAGATCGGCACTTTGAACCCGCTCCAGCGAAAGCCGCAGCGCTTCATCGGCAAGTTCCAGGAACTCCCGACTGCTGATCTTCATCAGTTCACTTCTGGAAAAGATCCCCGTCTTATTTCCTATCACGGTATCAAGAAAGGCGGTTCCGGCCTCAGCGGCCGCCGAATCATAATCCCGGCTCCCGGCCAGACAGTCCTGCAGCAGCGCGGCGGCAGCACTTGTTTCCATCTCGCCCGAACGCATCAGCGCTGTCTGAAAAATCAAGTCCTGATGAGACGCGG
>CAKQWL010000106.1 GCA_934278965.1 uncultured Clostridia bacterium
ACATCATACTGATACAGCGGGATCTGAAGCAGCTGTCCGGGCTGCAGCCGGTCTGCGCTTGTTTCATTGACTCTGCAGATCTCATGAACCGCTGTCCGGATATTCATATCGGATGGCATATAAGCGCGTGCAAGATCCCACAAAGTATCCCCGTAACAAACCTCAACCGTCATATACTCCTGAACGGTCATACTCGACGCATCGTAAGCTCCCAGCAATGTATTGACACCATTCACAAGCGTCAAGAGCATCAGAACAACAAACAATGTAAAACGAAAGCGAGATTTAATCCTGTAAGCAGTACCCGTTCTCTTTTTCATAAATGCGCCCTCCTGTTTTTCGTCTCCTATCGAAACAAATGTTCTTGCCATTATCATATACGAATATTTGTTCGATGTCAAGAACAAAATAAACATTTGTTCGCATTTTACTGCTCTAATTCATCTTAAATATATTAATTAAAAGGAGTCCCTATAACTCACGAAGCCGTACATACATTTTATCCGCCCATTCCTGCAATTGTCTGTGGCGGAATATCCCTACCGCACACAGAGCAGCGGCGACAGCGAGGAGAAAGAGCGCGCCGGTATAACTTCCCGTCTCTATCATCACGCCGATGGCGATAGAGCCTGCCATTGCGGGCAGCCTTCCGAGCATAGACAAAATAAAAAACGGAACAAAACGCATGTTCGACACTCCGATCGCATACGCAAAGATATCTTTCGGAATTCCGGGAATCAGATAGATGACGAAAATCAGAAGATACGCTCTTTTGCTGTTGAGCTTTTCAATGTACTCGTCCAGTTTTTTTTCTCCGAAAATCAAATACATCGCATCCTTTCCCAGAAGACGCGCAATATAAAATGTAATGATCGTACCAAGCGCAGCCCCGACGGCTGTCAAAAGCAATCCCAGCGGAAAATGGAAGGCATATCCCGCGGCGAATTGAAGCGCTTGCCCGGGTAATATACAAACAACAAGCTGCAGAATCTGCAGACCCAAGTATATAAAAATGCTTTCTGTCTTGTATCTCGTCAAAAACACCCGAAGTGCCTCCGGATCTCGGAAGCGTTCGATCAAAGCATGATAATGCAGATAAATAAAAATCGGCAGCACGACGACAATGCAAAGCAGAAGTGCAAACTTCACCCAAACAAGCGTTCTTTGAATCTGATTCTTTCTTTCCTGATTCATCGTTTTGATTATTCCTCTTTTTCCCTGATAAACCCCTATTATTTTACCAAACGGGCTTGCTAGCGGGCGATTCTGACGAATATCGACCGCTAAAGTGTCACAAGCCCTTTTTTATAAAGTTCGGAAAGCGCCATGATCACTCCGAATTTTGAATGCTCGTAAGACAGGCCGCCCTGAAAATAAACATTATAAGCCGGCCGAATCGGCGCATCCGCCGAAAGCTCACTCGAAGATCCCTGCACGAAAGCCCCTGCGGCCATAACGACCTGACTCTCATATCCCGGCATATCCCACGGCTCCGGCTTTACATGGGAATCAATCGGTGCCGCGGCTTGAATACCCTGGCAAAATGCAACAACAGCCTCCGGAGAACCAAGGCGAACAGCCTGGATAATATCAGAGCGCTTGTCCTCCGGTTCCGGGCACACTTCAAATCCGAGATTGCGGAATACCTGGCCGCACAGAATTGCCCCTTTCAAAGCACCGTTGACCGTCCTCGGAGCCATAAAGAAGCCCTGGAACATCGTACGGCTCTGTCCGAATGTCAATCCGCATTCTCCGCCGATTCCCGGAGATGTCATGCGGTAGCTGATCTGGTCGATCAGATCTTTTCTGCCGGCAATATATCCGCCGGTTAATGCAAGTCCGCCGCCCGGATTTTTGATGAGCGAACCGGCAATCACATCCACACCGACATCGGTCGGTTCTTTGGTATCCAAAAATTCCCCGTAACAATTATCCGCCATTAAAATGATTTCCGGGTTGATTTTCTTAATCACCTTCGCCGCTTCTGCGATTTCATCGATTGTAATGGCCTTCCGCCAGCCATACCCGGTTGCCCTTTGAATGGTAACCATTCTTGTTTTATCCGAGATTGTATTTTTTAATGCTTCAAGGTCGATCGATCCATCTTCGGTAAGTTCCACCTGGCGATATGTAATTCCAAATTCCCGAAGGGACCCCTTTCCTTCTCCTCGAATCCCGATGACCTCCTCAAGCGTATCATACGGAGATCCTGTACAGTAAATAAGCTCATCGCCGGGACGGAGGATTCCTGTTAAGGTCAATGTCAAAGCATGTGTTCCATTAACGACAATCGGACGGACCAAAGCGGCCTCTGTATGAAAAACATCAGCATAAACGCGCTCCAAAGCCTCTCTGCCCGGATCATCGTACCCATAACCGGTATTCCAACCAAAGTGCATGTCCGAAATACGATTCTTTTGAAAAGCCGCCAGCACCTTATACTGATTAAAAGCGGTAATCTCGTCGATTTCTCCGAATAAACCTTCCGCTTCCTTTTCAGCCTCGGATACAGCGCGGAGAACTTCCTCCGCAACATCGAATTCGTTCTTTAAAAAATCATACGTTGCCTTCTGCATATTTTGAATTCCTTTCTGGTCTTATTTCCGTATCTTATTTCATCTTATTTTCGTACATTTCTCGAAAATTGGTTCGGACAGGTCAATATCCAAACCAAATGTTGACATAATTTAATTATTGTTACCTAACCGTCATTTTCCGTTTTTTTGGGCTTTCCGTCCGCCTCACTCTTCTCCATGCGTTCCAGCTCCCATTCCATTCCCTGAACCAGATCACGCTTGGCATTCTGCCGGTGCGCCGCATAAAGCTGCGTTGTCGTAACCTGCTCGTGATCCAAAAGTGCCTGCACATCAAAAATCGAATTTCCGCGCCGAATCAAATCCGTCGCAGCTGTCGCACGAAGCTTATGCGGGCTGTAACCGGCGCTTCTGGATGTCCCGCGCCCCATTGAAGTGTATTTTTTGCACATATCCCGAATAGCCCGTTCAGTCCTTCTTTTTCCCTGAAGGGACAAAAATAAGGCGTCTCGATGTTCCTCCGGAATTTTATCTTCGTGCATTCGTTCATTTTCCAAGTAATCTTTCACAACCATTATCGCGGATTGATTCAGCGGCATCAGCGACTCCTTGGCACGCTTCCGATAAATCTTGAATTCTCCGCGCTGAAAATTAAAAGAAGAGACATTCAGCTGCTGCAATTCCGAAATTCGAAGCCCGTAGGTCAAAAACAGGATCAAAATCGCTTTATCGCGTTTTTTGGTTTTTTCCCAATACTTTTTTTCCTGTTCAGTGAGGCCCTGTCCTGAGCTGACCGCCTCCAGCATGATTCTCACTTCATTTTCACGCAGGCGTTTAATTTCGCGCTCTCCCGGCTTTTGTACACGAATGGGATTAAATCCGTCGGTAATATTTTTTTCCAGCATTCCATCTCGATAAAGCTGCTTAAACATCACCGATACCGACGACTTTTTTCGGGCGAGAGTTCGATTGGCATTTTCATGAATCGAGGCCGTGTGATCGCTGTTTTCGACTTCATAGGAACGGCAGTAATCAAGGAACATATTGATATCTACGGCCTCCACCTTCTGTAAATCATAAAGTGAAAACTCCGATACTTTTTGGGCACGTGAAAGATCCGGACGCTCCTGCACCAGATACTGAAAGAAAAATCGAAGATCGTAAAGATAAGCGAGTCTTGTCATCGGAAGCACATTCCCGCGCAGATAACTGTAAAATCCCGCCAGAAACGGCGGAAGTTCCTTTTCAAGAGCTCTGCACTTCTGATTGATCTCATATTCTTTCCGGATGATATTATCCGGTTTATCACTCTTATTATGTACTTTTATTGTTTTTTCAGCCACGATAGGATTTCCTTTATACAACTTTCATCATCCGGGTAATCGGATATCGAAAACCAGTGAAGTTCCGGATAACGCCGAAACCAAGTAAGCTGCCGCTTTGCCAAATGACGCGTATTCTGCTTAATTTTGAGGATAGCTTCCTCTCTGCTGCAATTTCCCGAGAAATAAGAGATTAACTCTTTGTACCCGATTCCCTTCATGGAAATATCCGCTTCGGTGAGTCCCATCCGGAGAAGGCTGCGGACTTCCTCTTCGAGCCCCTCCGCAATCATAAGGTCCACACGCCGGTTGATCCTCTCGTAAAGCTCTTCCCGATCTCTCGTCAGCCCGATCAGAAGAACATCATAATCGGATGTCGGACGAAAAGACTCCGCAAAAGACGGAACTTTTTGGCCGGCTTCCGCGGACTCAACCGCGCGCACCACTTTTTTCAGGTTATTCGGGTGAATTCGGGCCGCCGCATCCGGATCCACTTTTTTCAGAATCGCGTGCACCGCCCCAACTCCCTCTCGCTCCGCAAGCGCATAAAGCTCCTGCCTTCGGATTCCGTCTCCCGGAGGAGCCGAAAAATCCATTTCGTAAATCAGAGAATTTACATAAAGACCCGTTCCGCCTGAAATAACCGGAACCTTTCCCTTCCGAAAGAGCCAGTCGATTTCTTTTTTTGCCAAATCCCGAAAACGCGAAACGGAAAAAGGCTCCTTCGGATCGATACAGTCGACAAGATGATGCGGACAGCGTTCCATTTCTTCCTTTGTCGGCTTCGCCGATCCGATATTCATAAGACGATACAGCTGCATAGAATCCGCAGAAACAATTTCACCGTCAAGCGCCCTTGCGATCTCTATTGCGAATTTGGTTTTTCCGACCGCCGTCGGTCCGCAGATTACGACAATTTGCTTTCTCATTTTTTCTAAACTCTCTTAAACATCTTTTCAATTTCATACCTGCGCATCCGGATAAAAGTCGGACGGCCGTGCGGGCACGAAAACGGATTCCTGCACCGAGAAAGCTGATGAAGCAATTCCCGAATCTCCTCTTCTTTCAAAAGGTCGCCGCCTTTGACAGCAGCCTTGCAGGCTCGTGAAGCAATGATTTCAAGCTTCTTCGGATCTTCAGCAAGGGAACCGTCCGAAACATTCTCTGCAAAATAGCGCAGGAAGTCCTCTGCCTCGGACAGCGACATAAACATCGGAATCGAACGCGCAGCAAAGGTCTTCGGGCCAAACTGCTCGATTTCAAAGCCAAATCTTCGAAGTGCCTTCATGCTGTCCCCTGCGCTTTCAAAAGTACTGTGCGGGAGAGAAATGAGCACTGGTGTTAAAAGTGGCTGCATCACATTTTCGGATTCCTCGTGTTCCCGGAGCAGTTTTTCAAAAAAGACCCTTTCATGCGCGGCATGCTGATCGACTAAATAAAAACTGTCCTCGTCAACAAGCGCAATATAGGTGGAAAAAATGCTTCCGACAATGCGGAGATCTTCAAAGCAAAGCTTTTTTGCCGCCGCCTCCGTGCTTACAGTTTCTTCCATGTGAATCGGCTTTTCTGACTCAATCCGTCCTTTTTGGTCCTCGGCACGTATGTTTGACAATAACGATGTTATGTTGACTTGTCGTTCGCTTCCACCATTGCTGTGGATTTCCCGAAGCATTCCGGAAGAATCGGCTTCTTGAGAAGAGGCTCTGTTTTCCGATCGGCTCTCCCGACTCTGGTACGGATTCTCCGATTCATGAAAGCGAAAAATGCTTTTTTCTTTGAATCGCGGAATGGCGTCTCGAACAGAAAGCGCTTCTTTAACGGCCTCTTCCACACACTTTGCTACCCGTGCCGCGTCATCAAACTGGACTTCTTTTTTGTTCGGATGAATATTGACATCCAGCTTTTCCGGTGCAATCTGAAGAAATAGGAAAACCGCCGGATGCCGTCCCTCAAATAAGCGATCCCGATAAGCATCATTGACGCCTTTTTCAATGACCTTGCTGCTCACGGATCTGCCGTTTACAAAGAAAATTTGATTTCGCTTTGTCGGAGCCGAATAACCCGGCTGCGAAACAAATCCGTCCACTCGAATCGGTTCTTGCTCGAAATGGACTGGAACCAGATTATCCGCGACTTCTCGGCTGTATACAGTCAAAATATTCATTCGAACATCGCCTTTCCCGTTTGTAGAGAAAAGGATGTTTCCGTTGTTAATCAATCGTATCCGAATCTCCGGATACGCAAGTGCCATACGGGAAACGAAATCAATGATCAAACTGCTTTCTGTG
>CAKQWL010000107.1 GCA_934278965.1 uncultured Clostridia bacterium
TTGAACATTCTGCCCGGCAGGATGATTGAAAGATACTGATCACAGCAAGTGGCGTTGACAAAAATCGCCGTCAGAACGGTGGCCGTTACAAGGCCGCCCCGTGTGCCGCGAGCCGCTTTAAGAAGCACACCCGCGATGCTGCTCATGATTCCGGTGCAATCCACGATACCGCCGAAAACCATTGCGCAGAGGATGAGTGAAACCGTCCAGAGCATTCCCTGCATTCCGCTTCCGGAGAGAAGACCGCTCAACTCCGACAAAACAGAGTCTCCCGAGATCTGAGCCAGATACTCCGCGGAAAGTTCAAAACCGTTGTTTAATGTAGACATCCATTCGGTGCACGGAACACCCTGCATCGCCATGAAAGGAATTCCGAGAAGCACGCCGCCGAGCAGAGCCGGAAGAGCCGGAAGCTTCAGGGCAACCGCAGCAATGACGAAAACCGGTGGGATCAGGTAAAGAATTCCGACCTCAAAATTGTCAGTGATCATTCCGAGAATTTTGTCGATCGTTTCCGGACTGGATGCCTGCCCGTTTCCCATGGTAAATCCCATGATCAGATACGCAATCAGGGCGATCGCATAAGACGGACCGGTGGTATAAATCATGTGCTTGATGTGTTCAAACAGGTTCGAGCCGGAAACAGCAGGGGCCATATTAGTTGTGTCGGACAAAGGCGACATCTTGTCCCCGAAATAAGCGCCGGAAACAACCGCTCCGGCTGTGATGTAATTTGGAAATCCGAGTGCGGTGCCTACACCGATCAGCGCTACCCCCATTGAGCCGGCTGTAGACCAGGATGAACCGGTCGCGAGGGAAACGATCGAACAGAGCAGGCAGGCTGTCACAAGAAAAATTTTCGGGGAGATGACTTTGATTCCGAAAAACATCATGGAAGGAATAACGCCGCCTGCGGCCCAGGAGCCAAGCATCATTCCGACCGTCATCAGGATCAGGCAGGCCTGCATCGTCCGGTTGATCGCGGCCAAGATCCCTTTTTCCAGGAAACTCCACTTCCAGCCGTTCAGACCGGCAATTACCGCAGCAACGGCAGCGGCTAAAACAAGAGCAATGTGACCTTCTGCCCCGCTGTCAAATTTAACGCCCCAGAACAGAAGCGCCATCATGACGGCAAGAATCAGCAGACACTGCCACATTGGGATTTTTCTTCCCATAAATAAAATACCTCCTTCTTAAAACTTCTTAAAACTGTCAAAATACGAGAAAATTATACATGAGTGATTCAAGTGTGTCAACGGAAAACGACTTTAAAACAGAGAAGCGATAAAGTAAAGACAATTCGAATATTGTATACAGATACAAAAATGAGCGGTGACTCAATCCTGAATTTATCAGAAAAAACAAAAAATATCGCGTGCTAACCATTTGAAGCAATGTCGAACGAAGAGAGCGCGGACGCTGCCGGAGGATGGGAATTGCACCTTTGCCGATGGATACGCGAAGGAGAACTTTACATCCGGCAGGATCCACAAGGCAACGATCAGTGATGCGGCTGAGAATATGTCAATTTTACTTGGAGGTTTGACGCTGGTGCGGGTGTCTCTCTTATCGATGGATACTACCGATAGCGGCGCCGCTTTAAGTGCGGAAGAGGCTTTTACACTGACAGTGCCGAAGCTGCCGATTCAAGCTGTAGAAACGAAAGAGAAAAAGACCGTCGGAACGGCACTTTGGACTTCGCGGATGCGGGAGCGGATAGACGGACTTGCTCCTGATTTGCTGATGGCAAATCGTTTGTAACGGACCGTAAAATATGATAATATAAACAACATGAAAACAAATTTTGATTTGCGGAGGATGCCGATGGGGACGATTTATGAAAGGTATATTGCATTGTCCATCGACAAAAGACTTTTGTGCTTGGAATGCGGGAATAATTCTGAGATTTCGTATTTTTGTTATCCCGTCAATGCGAAACCGATCGGATTCGAAGAATGTATTATGTATTGCTTTTTGCCGGAGTATGGGGAGATGGTATTTGCCTGTAATCCGGAAAGCTGCACGGATAGATCTGTATATCCTCTGGCGGCGGATTTCGAAGACTTCATTCGCCTGATCTTAGCGTGCGGCACTGCGAACCCAGTGGAGCAGATCGTTTGGATGGATGAGAGTGAATTCGAAGAACACATAAGAAATGAAGAAAAGGCTTTGAGTGATGAACAAAAATCAGCGCTGTGTCAAC
>CAKQWL010000108.1 GCA_934278965.1 uncultured Clostridia bacterium
CCAGCTTTACACTATTCACCCCGCATTCCGCTGCCGCCGAAACGACTGCCGCAATCTGCTGCCTGTTCAGCGCCATTTCTTTTTTATCCGATAAAAGCTCGATTCTCATTCGGTTTTTCTGTCTTTCTGTCAAACTGCCCATTCTCTCTTTCTCTGTCCTCCGATTTGATATATTTTGATGCAGCCGGCTCACGGCCGCTGTCAGGATATTCCTATTGAAATTTTACCGCAGATACGGTTTTTCGTCAATTATTATCACCGCTCTCCGGGAACAATCTGATAGAACTTTTGGCTCTATTATGCTATACTGGCTTTAGCATAACGCAAAGGAGCGAAGCTTATGAAATTCTTAGTAATCAGTGACACACACGGAAAAATCGACGCAGCCGCCGAACTGGGCAGAGAGCTTGCCGGGATCGACGCGATCATTCACCTCGGCGATTATGAAAAAGACGCCCGCGCTCTTTCCGAGATTCTCGGAATAGATGTCATCTCTGTAAAGGGCAACATGGATAACGGCTTTCATCCGCAAGATGCCTTTCGGATTTTGGAAACGGAAGCCGGGAAGCTCCTTTTGACACACGGCCACATGCAGAATGTCAAATCTTCGCTGAACGGTCTTCTTTTTCTTGCGGAGGAACAGGAATGTACGGCTGCTTTGTTCGGTCATACTCACCTGCCCCTCATCGAACGGGCGAACGGGATTCTGTTCGTCAACCCCGGCAGTCTTTCCCTTCCGGCCGGAGGCGGGGACGCCTCTTACGCAATCGTCACGACCGCAGTTGACGGCGTTCGGGCGGAGCTTCGTTTCCGTGCAAAGCCAAAGCCTTCGGAGTCTTCACCGCAAAACAGCAGCTCAAAGGTCCGCGGCGGATTTCTCCGCGACATCTTAAACAACAGCGACCGGTTATAAATGTAAATGAAAAAAGAAAACAGAGGAGCAAGTCCTCTGTTTCTCATTAAAGCCATATCTTCCCGCCGTTTTCCGGCACATCATAAGATGTGCGCTGATGATTTTGCTAAAGCGATCAGGCGGTTATAGAACTGCGGTTACATACTACGCATCTTTTCCATCCTCCTCTGTCGAGGAAACCGGCTGTTCCGATACAACCTCTGCTTCCGACACGATCGGCTGTTCCGATGCCGCCGGCGGCTCCGGAATGATCAATGCCGCGACGATGTAAGCGATCACCCCGCTGAAACCGACACAGCACAGCACCACAAGAATCAGCCGGACAATGACCGGATCCAGATTGAAATATTCTCCCAGTCCGCCGCATACACCGCAAAGAACTCGATTTTCTTTCGACTTATATAATCTCTTCTTCATTTTGTTCTAAAACCCCTTCCCCATAAAAACTTCATATTTTGCAGGATCCCCACCGCAGGACCGGATAAACTCCCGAAGCTCCTCCATGTCAGAAAGCACCCCGTATCTGGCACCCATTCCCGTAACTGCACGAGCCGCCGCATAATTTGCAAATTCCGCACAAAGCCGAAGGTCTTCCGAGTGCATGACTGCATGCAGGAAACTGCTTCCGAAAGTATCTCCCGCGCCCGTCACATCCACGGTCTGCACCCGGCAGCCGGCCACTTCAATCGGCGCCTTGCCCTCCTGCCAGATCACGCAGCCCTTTTCCGCCCGGGTTGTTACCAATGTCACGAGACCCATTTCAAACAATTTCTCTTTCCACCCGTTTCCAAAACGTTCGGCCAGATTGCGTTCCCCTTGCTCATTCAGGAATGCCGTATGAACATACGGGAACAACTCTTCCTCTGCGTCTCCAACCTCTGCACAATCCAGATCACAAAAAATCCGCACACCTTTTTTTCGAAGTTCGGAAAGAACTTCTGCCGCCTTTTTTCCGCGATGACAGATCGGCGCGATCTCCACAAAATTCGTGTAAAGATATCCGCAAGAGCACAGCTCCTGAAACGCTTCATCGGTAATATCAAAGCGAGTCAGCCCCAAGGTCGGAATAAAAACGGTATGCTCTTCCTCTGCTAAAATAATCAGGCATTTTGAGTCCGGAAGCGTATCGTCAAACACCATGTATTCCGTATGGATTCCTGCCTCATTCAATCCGGCAAGAAGCCTCTTTGTAATTTCCCCGGAATTCAGTGCCGTCAGAAAATACGGACGGCTTCCGAAGGATCGAAAAACACAGGCGGCATTTGCGATCGAGCCTCCCATCTGTGCCGGGAGCGTCTTCACCAGAATCTTCTCCTTTAAAACCGGAAAATGATCCGCCTGATAATATTCATCTAATGCCACATCCCCGATAAAAAACACTGTTTCCATATTGTTTTTCCTTTCCTGTAAATCAGCCGACCGTGCCAACAATCCATCTCCTGTCACAGGGTCTTTCGAAAATCTTCTACGACCCGCATCAGGTCTCGAACATGCGGACCGTATACATCTCCGGTATCTTTGTGCGTATCCTTAAAATAACTGCCGACCACGGCACCGTCCGCGTAAGCCAGCTGTTTGGCCGCATTTTCCGGCGTCACACCCGCGCAGACGAACAGCGGAAAATCCCCCAGTGTTCTTCGAAAACGAACAATTTTTTCAAGAGAGGTCTCCTGTCCGGTCGCATCCTCTGTCACGCAGACCGCATCGCAGCGTTTCTTTGCTTCAATCAAATCTTCTTCCTCTGTGTGTGCCGAAAGCACCGGCTGATATTTGAAGCGAACACCACCCATCACGAAGGCACTGCACCTGGAGCGGAAATACGATAAAAACGCCGAAAGGGATTCTTCATCCCTCGGTTTGACATGACCGATCACCGAATCCAGCTGCAAAAAATCACATTGGTATTCCTCCGCGAGCACAAAGCCCATCGCATCGATGTTCAGGCAGTTTACCCCATACGGCACACCGGATTTTAATTCCTGCAGGTAGGATAATATCATCTGTACCTGATGGTATGTCCCGAAATAGGTCTCCGCGAGGATCCCATTTACTCCATTCGTCAAATAAAGATCAATTTCGCGTTTTGCGCGCTCCAGCACATCCTTATCATCCGTTCCCTTGGCATGGATAACACCGATCACCGGTTTTTTTACATCAAAACAGGATAAAATACTTTTCATCTTCATCCCTCCGCACATTTTTCTTGTCCTCCGACGAATTCATTATAATCGCAAACAGCACAAAAATCAATAAATTGACGAATGCTTCCATTTCCTGTACAATGAAAGCATCTTTACAGAAAAGAGACTGCCGCATACGAAAGGATGTGTTTTACATGAAAAAATTTGTCGCCGAAGAATCATTTTGGAACCTATTTCCGAAGGCCGCGCTCGGAGTGGTGATCGTTTCCGGTATTCAAAACACAGAAGAAGGCTGCTCTGACAGAGGTGAAATCATCCGCCTTCTTGCGGAAGCCAATCAAACCGCAAAAAAGTATATCGACCGCGAGCCGTTGAGTGAATGCCGCGCCGTTTCTGTGTGGCGTGATGCATTTCAGCAGTTTAAAAAGAAAAAAGGGAACCGCTCCTCGATTGAAGCGCTTCTTTCCAGGGTCCAGAAGGGAAATGAGGTTGGCCCGATCAACCCGCTTGTCGATATCTACAACACGATGTCCCTGACCTACGGGCTTCCTTGCGGCGGAGAGGATTTGGACTGCATCCAGGGTACCATGCGCCTTACTGTCAGCGAGACCGGCGGCGAATCGTTCATCGCGATCGGCGATACCGAAAATGATCCGACACTGCCGGGTGAGCTTTGTTACTTGGATGATGAAGGAGCCGTCTGCCGCTGCTGGAACTGGCGTGACGGCGCACGCACCATGCTGACAGAAAATTCGACCTCTGCTTTTCTTATTTTTGAAAGCGTTGATCCTGCACGTCATGACGATCTTGAAGCTGCCGTCTCCGCGCTGGCTGAGGCAACAGCAAAATATCTCGGTGGCACCATCGCCGCGCGGGAAATTCTGACACGGGATCACCCGGAAATTGTATTATAAATAAGACCGGAAACGGCAGCACAGTTCAAAAAACGGCGTGAAACTCCAGGGGCACGCCGTTTTGTTCTGCTTCAGCCGGACGCCGGAAATCACCGAGATCCGTGCCGATTATTTTTTCCAGTGATTCAGATTCGGCACAACCGCTTCCATATGGGCACGCACCTGCTCCGCGGGCCAATTCTCACTTGCCATATGCTCTGTGCAAAAATCAATCAGTTCTTCCTTGCTGGTATACTTAAATTCACCCCCGGTGTAACACCACTTGCAGTATTCCTCGTTGAAAGAGCCGTCCGGTTCTTTGCTGATCGCAGAATCATCCAGCGGCATCCCGCAGCATTGACAGACTAACTGTCTTGGGGAACCCAGAAGCGTATTGATCGAAACATCAAAGAATGCTGACAGCAGTTTTAAGGTTTCCACACTCGGTGTGGTTTCACCATTTTCCCAGCGGGATACTGCCTGCCTTGTCACAAAGACTTTTTCCGCCAGTTCATCCTGTGACAACCCTCTTTCTGTTCGCAGACTGCACAAAATATCCTTTGTCTCCATATAGAGCACCTCCTTAGTCCTAATGCAACTGTAGCATAAAATCCTCCTGCGGGCAAGCAACTGCCCGTTGCGCTGCTGTCGTTTTCGCTTTACAGATTATTTTATCTTACAGGATTACAGGACGGCAAAAACTAAAACAGCACCCGCAGTTTGCTCTGCCGGAGCTGTTCTTCGTTTATCGCCTCATGATCCCATCTGCTTCACCTTATTTCAGTACTTCCGGGATCAGACCGCAGTGCTCGCTTACGCGTTCATCTGCTTTTCAACTTCCTCTGCGAAGTTCTCTTCTTTCTTTTCGATGCCTTCGCCCACTTCGAATCTCGCCATGGAAACGATCTTGATCGGCTTTCCGATCTCCTTTGCAGCCTCGTCAAC
>CAKQWL010000109.1 GCA_934278965.1 uncultured Clostridia bacterium
GAATGGGACATAATGCGGGCAGATCCGTTCCATCTGTGAACCACGCACGACATTCAGCATGTGAAGCTTGATGCCGAACAAATGATGACTTCCGGTGGTCGGATTCAGCGGAAGCTCGCGGCAGACATGCCGCACCGATTCAAGCATATCCTGCCGTGTTTCAGGGATCACAACAATCCCGGAAGCGCCGGCGCAGGAATCCGGAAGATAGGTACAGCTCATGATGCCGCGCTTCATCAGAATGCGCTTCGGCAGTCCGAAAATCAGATGTGTTACGGTACGGATGCCGAGCTTTGCAAGACGCGATACCGCTTCATCGTATTCGGCGAGTGTGTGACAGCGATTGATGGTTTCTCCGGTCTCCTCGCAGCTGCTTTGAAGTCCGAGTTCGACCCACAGAAAGGTTTTTTGGTTCAATTCGGCGAGCAGCTCGTAAACCTCTTCGTTCAGGCAGTCCGGTCTTGTCGCGATAGCAAGCCCGATGATTTCCGGGCGGATATCCGGAGGAAGATCACGACCGTATTCCAGCGCTTCGGTAAATTTTTGCCGTAATTCGGCGACCGGCGCATAGGTGTTCGTGTAATTCTGAAAATAGGCGATGTATTTTGCGCGGGGCCATTTAGAGGACAGCAGTTCAATCTGGGACGGAATGCTTCCGGCAAAATCGCCGCTGCCGTCGGCGGAACAGAAGATACAGCCGTCGGTGCCCTTGGTGCCGTCCCGATTCGGGCAGGTGAATCCGCCGTCCAGCGACAGCTTGACCACTTTTTCGCCGAAGGTGTCCTTCAGATACCGGCCGATCATGTTGATTCGCGGCAAGGTCTCCCTTTCATTCTTCTCATCCTTTTTCGGCGGACGAACATAACGCAGCATTTCCCTTTCGCAGGCACCGAATTGTAAAAAATTGGACCTTGCTTTTTTCAGGGTGATCCCATGATTCTGGTCACTGGATTCCTCTTCCGAAGTAAGAAAAGGGTCATTTTCCCAAAAACAGACAGGACAAATGAACCCGCAGTCTTGATCCGGCGGAACAGGATAAGTAAAATGTCCGCAGCAGGGACATGGATATTTTTTCATTGGGTATTTCAATCTCCCTTACAACTTTTGATCTGTCAGTCTCATTATACACGATTTTGATCTGCGTTCAAAGCGGAAGTTCCGTAAACTTTTGGCCGTCTGCCGGCCGTCTCCGTGCATGGGCAACGCATTCTTTGCGATTGACGCGGCAAAACGAGAAATGATATACTGAAAAAAACTGTTTTGGAAGGGATGAAGTACGGAAAGACAGCAGGAAAAAGTGCTTTGTACGATTGGCAGAACAGTGTTTTTGTGGTATAATTATTTGTTATCATAGAGAGGTGGGGAAAGAGGAAGATGACGAAAACGGGAGAAGAGAGGAATGCATGTCCGGAGCGGAGTGAAATCGGCCGGGAGGTGCGGGCAGAGCTGTCGGATCCCTGCCCGAGACCGTGTGAAAAAGGATGCTTTTCCATGCCGGGTTCTTTTCCGGATGTGAAGGTTGAAAAACCGAGGCTGCTTCTGCACAGCTGCTGCGGACCCTGCAGCACGGCTGTAGTTGAACGGCTGAGCCCGACCTACCGGATTACGGTTTTCTTTTATAACCCGAATATTCACGATGCGGCTGAATATGAAAAGCGAAAAGCGGCACAGATCGATTTTTTAAATCAGCTCAACGAAAGCGGTATTTACGAAGACCGGATCGAGTTCCTCGAAGGCGAATATGATCCGGAGTTGTTCTTTGAAGTGTGCCGCGGCCTGGAAGGGGAAAAGGAAGGCGGCGCCCGATGCGAGAAGTGTTTTCGACTGCGGCTGGAGCGTACGGCAGTCGCCGCGCGAACGCATGGATTTGACACATTTGCTACAACGCTTACCGTGAGCCCTTATAAAAATTACAAAACAATCACTGAAATCGGAAAGCTGCTGTCTTTCCGGTATGGACTGGGATATCTGGATATGGATTTCAAGAAGAAGGACGGATATCGGCGCAGTGTGGAGTTGTCCAAGAGTTACGGACTTTATCGCCAGCACTACTGCGGCTGCGTCTTTTCCATGCCGAAGACGGAAGAAAAAGAAGAGGATGGACAGCAAGCATACAGCAGAAAATAGAAAAACGAACACAGGAAGCAAATGAGGAGGGAAAAGAAATGTCGAAACTGATGATACCGGAGGGTTATGAGCCGGTCATTGATTACATGGAGAGTCAGAGGGCGATTAAGAAGATTAAGGACTTTTTTCAGCAGGAGCTCGCGTACGGCCTATCCCTGCGCCGGGTTTCCGCACCGCTGTTCGTCCGGCCGGAAAGCGGACTGAATGACAATCTGAACGGGGTAGAACGCACCGTAGGATTTACGATTAAGGACATGGACGAGGCTCCTGTAGAAGTGGTGCAGTCTTTGGCAAAGTGGAAAAGAATGGCGCTCGGAAAGTATCATATTCCGGTAGGGCACGGAATTTACACGGATATGAATGCGATCCGGCGGGATGAGGAGCTGGACAACCTTCATTCGATCTATGTCGATCAGTGGGATTGGGAAAAGGTGATTTCCAAAGAACAGCGGACAGAGGCTTATCTGGAAGAGACCGTTACGCTTCTTTACAACGCGCTGAAGAATCTGGGAGATTATGTCAACCGCCTCTACCGGGATTTGAAAACGGAGCTTCCGAATGAGATCTATTTTGTAACAGCGCAGGAGCTGGAGGACCGCTGGCCGGATAAAACGCCGAAAGAGCGTGAAAATCTGATCGCCGAGGAGAAGCGCGCTGTATTCGTCAAGAAGATCGGCGGAGCGCTGCGCTCCGGAAAGCCGCATGACGGCAGAGCGCCGGATTACGATGACTGGGAACTGAACGGAGACATTATTCTCTGGGATGATGTTCTGGGCAGTGCTTTTGAGATTTCATCAATGGGAATTCGTGTCGATGAAGAGGCGATGGATCGCCAGCTCACGATTGCAGGAGCGGACGAGAGAAGAGATTACGATTTCCACAAGGCCATCCTCGAAAAGAAGCTGCCGTACTCGATCGGCGGCGGAATCGGACAGAGTCGCCTGTGCATGTATTTTCTGCGCAAAGCGCACATCGGTGAGGTACAGGTGTCCGTGTGGCCGGAAGAGATGATTCGTGAATGTGCGGAAAATAAGATCTTCCTTCTTTAATGCTTCAGGTTTAGTGCTTCAAGGAGGGGCTGCCTGAGCGGCTTTTCGGGCGGCCGTCAGCAGCAGCACGATCGGAAAACGGCAATCGAGGGACAGCGCAATAGACAGACGGGAAAGGCAGCGCACGGAGAAACAGAGCAAGGGAGGGAAGCCGGTGAGATATGCGGATGTGATTCTGGACCATAAAAGCAGACAGACGGACAGCTTCTTCACCTACGCCTGCCTTTTTGACGAAGTACGCGAGGGGCAGAAAGTTACGGTTCCTTTCGGACAAGGAGACCGGCTTTACGATGCGTATGTTTTTCGGAT
>CAKQWL010000110.1 GCA_934278965.1 uncultured Clostridia bacterium
GTGATGACCGGCCGCATAAAGACAGTGGTATCGACCGGCGTGTAAATAGTCTCGGTACCGAAAACGGGCGAAAGCCGGTAGTAAAGCTTTTCGTTTCCGGCAGAGCGAAAGTATTCGGGAACGGTGATATCCTCAACGAGACAGACTCCGGTGCTTCCGTAAATAATATAATCGCCGCGTTCAAACATAATTCTTATACCTGTCCTTTCCCCTTGCCGGCAGCTGCCGCCTTCACCTCTGCCCTGGATGCGTATGACAATCTTTATTCTATTTTAACATTTTTTTTATAGCTTCGTAAGCCAAAATTACGCTTTTTTCGTAAGTCGAAATTTTCTGTATGAACAGGCTTAATCGTCTGCTGATTCATCGGTACGGTCAGAAAGCCGTACAAACTCGCGGTGAGGCTGTACTCCGAGGTAGGCCGGGCGCATCAGTTTTTTGCCGGAAATCAATTCTTCCAGTCGGTGTGCGCACCAGCCGGACAGTCTTGCGGTCGCGAAGAGCGGTGTCGCGACATCCGCCGGGATATTGAGTGCGCGGTATACAAAGCCGGAGTAAAGATCGACATTTGCCGGCATCGGTTTCTCTTCACCGGTGATTTCACGGTAAAGCTCGGGGCATTTGTTCTCGATGTATTCACAAAGGGCAAAATCCTCCTGCAGTCCCTTGGACTCCGCAAGTTTCCTGGCCATGCCCTTGAGCAGCACAGCACGCGGGTCGGACAAGGTATAAATAGCATGTCCGAGGCCGTAAATCAGTCCACTGCCGTCGTTTGCCTCCTTGCGAAGGACCTTGCGGAAATAGGCTTCAAGCTCCTTCTCGTTTGTAATATCCTTAACATTTTGCTTCAGGTCGGAGAGCATATTGATGACCTTGATGTTCGCTCCACCGTGACGAGGCCCTTTGAGCGATCCGACAGCCGCCGAAATAGCGGAATAGGTATCCGTTCCGGAGGAGGAGATCAGGTGTGTCGTAAAGGAAGAGTTGTTTCCGCCTCCGTGCTCGGCGTGGAGTACCAGAGACAGGTCCAGCAGACGTGCTTCAAGCTGTGTGAATTCGCCGGTCGGCCGGATCATTCGGAGAATGTTCTCCGCAGTGCCGAGCTCCGCGATCGGATAATGCAGGTGCAGACTTTCGTTGTCGTAGTAGCTGCGCTTCGCCTGATACGCATAAGCGATCAGCGCCGGAAAGTATCCGATCAGCTCAATGGACTGCCGCAGTACATTTTCGATGGAGGTATCATCCGGATTGCCGTCATAGGAATAGAGCGCCAGCACACTTCGCGCAAGTTTGTTCATCAAACTGGAAGAAGGTGCGACCAGGATCATGTCCCACGCGAAGCCGCGCGGAAGCTCCCGCCTCGAGCCGAGAAGCGACTGGAAATCAAGAAGCTGCTTCTGGTTCGGGAGTTCTCCGAACAGAAGCAGGTAGGTGATCTCTTCAAATCCGAATCGGTTCTCATCAATGAAGCTTTTTACGAGATCCTCCACATCGTATCCGCGGTAGTAGAGCTTTCCCGGGACAGCGATTTTTTCTTTGTTCTCGTTGACGCGGTACCCTTCGACATTACTGATTTTCGTCAAGCCGACCAGCACGCCGGTGCCGTTCGCATTGCGCAGACCGCGCTTGACATTGTATTTTGTATATAATTCGGCCGGAATTTCGCCGCATTCAAGCAGTTTTTCAGACATTTCACGAATGAAGATGTTGTCCTTCAATTCGGAAATCTGATTGGAAAATGCACTCATGTAGAACCCTCCTGTTGTCGGTGATTGTATACAAGTATACGGTGGTTGTTTACATAAGTATATCATTTTTTCAAAGAAAATGCAAGCAGCGGCGGAGAGCATGAGCTTGCGCGGGGGGATTGCGGTGAAAGATTTTCCCCAAAACGCAGAGGAGACGAATTTCGGAAGTCCTTGTGAATCCTTGCGGCCGACGGTGGGGTATGGTAGTATAAAAACGAATCGGAATTTATGAAGGGGGGAAAGCATTTGAAGAACGCACCGATGATTGTCATGCTGATTGCGCCGTATTTGCTGTTGGGAATGCTTTATACGGCGGATGGAAGAGTGCTGGCAGGGTTGATTGTATTTGCGGCTGTCATGCTTTTGGGTGCATCCTACGCATTTTATCTTCCGCGGACGGAGTGCAGCGGCAATAAAATTTTGTTTTGGTGCATGATCCTAAAGATCTGTAATATTCCTATTTTTATTTTAATTTTTATGATGGCGCTGCTGGTTTTCGCAGTGATCATCCCGTTGATTCCATTTCTGTTTTTGTTCGATTATTTCCTTGTACTCTCTACCTCCATGTACGGAATGAATGGATTGATAAAATGCTATAAGGAAAATCGTCTTTCCAAAAAAGCGGTAATCCTGAATCTTGTTTTGCAGTTTATATTTTGTGCGGATGTATTCAGTATAATCTACTGTTACTTTAAAACTCGTGAAGCGGCGGGTTTAAACCGGTAGAGGGCCATGCTTCTCGAAACCATTGGCGGTGGGCAGTGGACATGGGGCACGAACGAAAGAAAAAATAGGCACAGATGGTCGCAGAAGAAAAACTTCTGCGGCTATCTTTTTTTTGTAAGGACTTTTTAGTGATCTGTGATGGAGCGGTTTATATTAGAAATCACATTGGAAAATTTTCAAAAAGATTATTGACAACAGGCGAAAAGTGATATAAAATCCTAATTGAGAATAAATATCAATAATAAAAATAAAGGAGAATACATGGAACGGAGGAATACCATTCAAAAAAGTCTGGTGCTTCAGGCGGTTTTCGAATTGAAACGGCATCTGACAGCGGATGAGGTCTATGAGTTTATTAAAAAAAGCCATCCCACGATCGGAAAAGGTACGGTGTACCGAAACCTGGCGATTCTGTCGGAAGAGGGAGCCATCCGGAGAGTGGAGATCCCGGATGGTCCGGATCGATTTGATTTTACTCTTAAAAGACATTATCACATGCGGTGCGTCCGATGCGGAGATGTACAGGATGTTGATTTGGGTGAAATTCCGGAATTGGAAGCAAAGCTTCGGGAAACACAGGCTGTGAAGCTTTTGGATTACGATATTCTCTTCAAGGGCATTTGTGCGGAGTGCGCGAAGAAGACAGAGGAAGAGTAGTCGGGAATCACGCGGATCGCAGAAACGCCGAAACGCCGAAACCGGCGCGGACAGGAATCCATCGAGATAGGAATTCGTCGAAAGGAAAAAGAATATAAGGAATAGGAATAGAAGATGAAAGGTAAGAATGGAGGAAAAACAATGAAAACGAATAAGTATGCGGGAACACAGACAGAGAAAAATTTATGGGAAGCTTTTGCGGGGGAGTCTCAGGCAAGAAACAAGTACACCTATTTTGCTTCCACGGCAAAAAAGGAGGGGTATGAGCAGATGGCGGCATTGTTCCTGAAGACAGCAGATAACGAGAAGGAACACGCAAAGATGTGGTTTAAGGAGCTGGCCGGACTCGGAGATACGAAAGAAAACCTCGCTGCGGCGGCGGACGGAGAAAATTATGAATGGACCGATATGTATGACGGCTTTGCCAAAACTGCGGAAGAAGAAGGCTTTCCGGAGCTTGCCGCGAAATTCAGAGCGGTAGGAGAAATCGAAAAGCACCACGAAGAAAGATATCGTGCACTTCTGAAAAACATCGAGACTGCGCAGGTCTTTGAAAAGAGCGAAGTAAAGGTATGGGAATGCCGCAACTGCGGGCATATCGTCGTAGGAACGAAGGCACCTCAGGTCTGTCCGGTATGCAGCCACCCGCAGAGCTACTTTGAAGTCAGAGAAACCAATTATTAAGATGCATTGCAGAATCAGAAAATCAGATTAGAAAAAGACAAATAAAAGCAGAGCGGAAAGGAGAAATAAAAAATGGAGCTGAAGTATTATGTATGTCGTCATTGCGGAAATATTATCGAAAAGATCGAGGACAAAGGTGTGCCGGTAGTGTGCTGCGGAGAGCCGATGGCAGAACTGAAGGCCGGTGTGTCGGATGCGGCCGCCGAAAAGCATGTGCCGGTATGTACGGTCGACGGAGGTCAGGTTCATGTCACAGTAGGGGAGATTGCGCATCCGATGCAGGAGCAGCATTTTATCGAATGGATCGCCCTGCAGACGAAGCAGGGAACGCAAAGAAAGTATCTTAAGCCGGGACAGGAACCGAGCGTGGAGTTCAGGCTTTGCGGCGGAGATGAAGTAGAGGCGGTTTTTGCTTACTGCAATCTGCACGGTTTGTGGAAATGCTGACGGAAAAGAAGGCCGTGTAAGCCCGAAACAAGGCAGAGAAAGAAACGAAAAAGAGTTTTGTGCTTTGGGTGAAGCGTGGGTTTTGCCCTGTTATACGGCGGAGGGAGCTTTGCACCGCATCGGAAAAGCTCCCTCCGCCGTTTGCCCGTTCCGCGCTATCTCCTGCGCTCGTTTCACTTTGTCTCATGCGCCCCGATTTGTTTTGTTTCGCGTGCGCCGTTCTTCGCGGAGGGATCCCGCGCGAGGGAAGGTGGGTGCGCGTGTTTCATGAAAAAATCGTGCGGATGGATTCTGGCATGGATGACGAACATGTGTTTACAATCTGCGCGAAAAGTGGTATAATAAGCACGCATAGCAGAAGAATTTTGGAGTAAGGGAAGGGAAAAAGTACAAGATGGCAGAATTTCGTGTTGTATCGGATTTTGACTTAATGGGGGATCAGCCGCAGGCAGTGGAGACACTGGCAAATGGGATTCTCAGCGGTAAACGGGCGCAGACCTTGATGGGAGTAACCGGTTCCGGGAAGACATTTACCATGGCGAAGCTGATCGAGCGCGTGCAGAAACCGACGCTGGTAATCTCGCACAACAAGACTTTGGCCGCACAGCTGCATGGGGAATTTCGGGAATTCTTTCCGGATAATGCTGTGGAATATTTTGTAAGTTACTACGACTACTACCAGCCGGAGGCGTATGTGCCTTCGACGGATACTTATATTGAAAAGGACTCGGATATCAACGCGGAAATCGAGAAGCTCCGGCATTCGGCGACGGCGGCGCTGGCAGAGCGGCGCGATGTGATCATCGTTGCATCGGTCTCCTGCATTTACGGACTCGGCTCTCCGTTTGATTATGAGAATCAGATGCTTTCCCTGCGCCCGGGGATGGAGAAGGGACGGCAGGAGATCCTGCGGAAGCTGGTGGATATTCAATATACGAGGAATGACCTCGCTTTCGAGCGGGGCTGTTTCCGTGTTCGCGGAGATGTCATTGATATTTATCCGTCCGGTGCGGAGAATGCGATTCGGGTGGAGCTGTTCGGGGATGAGATCGAAACCATTAAAGAATTGAACCCGGTTACGGGCGAGATTGTCGGACTTCGGAATCATGTTTCCGTGTATCCGGCCTCTCATTATGTGACATCCAAAGAAAACATGGAGCACGCGATCGACACGATCAGCGAGGAACTGGAGGAGCGTATCCAGTGGTTCCGTGACAGGGGCAAACTGCTGGAAGCACAGCGGATCGAGCAGCGGACGCGTTATGATATCGAAATGCTGCGTGAAATCGGAATGTGCAAGGGCATTGAAAATTATTCCCGTCACATCAGCAATCTTCCGCCCGGCGCGAAGCCGTATACCCTGATTGACTATTTTCCGGAGGATTTTCTGATATTGATTGATGAATCGCATGTCATGCTGCCGCAGCTTCACGCGATGTATGAAGGCAATCTTTCCCGGAAGCGTTCTTTGGTGGATTACGGTTTCCGTCTGCCGTCGGCGCTTGACAACAGGCCGCTGATGTTCGAAGAATTTGAAAAAATGGTTCATCAGATTGTCTATGTCAGCGCGACGCCGGCGAAGTATGAACGGGAGCAGAGCGGCGGCATTTCCGCGGAGCAGATCATTCGGCCGACCGGACTTCTGGATCCGCCGATCGAGGTGCGGAAAAGCGAAGGACAGATTGATGATCTGATCAGTGAAATTCGAAAAACAACCGAAAACGGCGAAAAGGTGTTTGTTACGACCCTGACCAAGAAAATGGCGGAGAGTCTGACGGATTATTTGAAGAATGCCGGGATTCGGGTAAAATATCTTCATTCCGAAGTGGATACTCTGGAACGGATGGAGATCATTCGGGATCTTCGTTTGGGTCTGTTTGATGTTCTTGTCGGCATCAATCTGCTGCGGGAGGGGCTGGATGTTCCGGAAGTCAGCCTTGTAGCGATTTTGGACGCGGACAAGCAGGGCTTCCTGCGGACAGAGACCTCCCTTATTCAGACAATCGGCCGCGCGGCGCGGAATATCAACGGCAGAGTGATCATGTACGCGGATTCTGTCAGCCCGGCCATGAAGAATGCGATGGAGGAAACGGAGCGGCGGCGCGGGCTGCAGCAGGCGTATAACGAGAAACACGGTATTACGCCGCGATCGGTTAAAAAAGATGTGCGCGCTGTCATCGAAGCAACGAAGCAGGTCTCGCCGGAGGAAGAATTCTATCGCGGGAAGAGTCCGCTTGAGCTGACGAAGAAGGAATTGGCGGAATATGTGAAAAAGCTTGAGACAGAGATGAAGCAGGCGGCAAAGGATTTGCAGTTTGAGCGCGCCGCGGAGCTTCGGGATATGGTCTTTGAATATAAAGTGCGATTGTAACAACGGAGAAGCAGAAAGGAAACAGAACAGCATGCCTGATAAAATATCGATTAAGGGTGCGAATGAGCACAATTTGAAGAATGTCGATCTGGAAATCCCACGCGACAAAATGGTGGTGTTTACGGGACTGTCCGGGTCCGGGAAATCATCGCTCGCGTTCGATACGATCTACGCGGAGGGGCAGCGGCGCTACATGGAAAGCTTGTCCTCTTATGCGAGGCAGTTCCTCGGACGGATGGAAAAACCGGATGTAGAATATATTGAAGGTCTTTCTCCGGCCATCTCGATCGACCAGAAGACAACAAATAAGAATCCGCGTTCCACGGTCGGAACGGTGACGGAAATCCATGATTATTTGAGACTGCTCTATGCGAGAATCGGTATCCCGCACTGTCCGATCTGCGGGCGGGAGATCACGAGCCAGAGCGTCGATCAAATTGTCGATACGATTATGGAAATGCCGGAAGGGACGAGAATCGTCGTTATGGCGCCGGTCGTCCGGCAGCGAAAGGGAGAGCACGAAAAGATCCTGGACCGGATTCGCCGGGAAGGGTTTACGCGGGTGCGCGTAGACGGCACGATGTATCAGCTGGAAGAGGATGAGATTAAGCTCGAGAAAACCTTCAAGCATACGATTGAAATCGTTATCGACCGGATCATCGTTAAAGACGGGAGCGACGGACGGATCGCGGAGGCGGCAGAACTCGCGATTGCGCACGGTGATGGACTTGTGCAGGTACAGGCACAGTATCCGGATCCCGGAAACGGGGAACGCCCCGCGCCGAGGGAATATACCTTCAGTACCAAGCTGGCCTGTCCGGACTGCGGGATTTCCATCGAAGAGATGGAACCGAGGATGTTTTCGTTTAATGCGCCGTTCGGCGCCTGCCCGGAATGCAACGGACTGGGGTACACCCACCGTATCGATCCTGAGAGGATGGTCGAAGATAAAGAACTGTCCATCGCGCAGGGGTGTTTTAAAAGGTTTTTTATGTTTTTGGAGTATCCGAGCTATTACCGTCATGTGGCGGAAGCGCTTGCAAAAGAGCACGGCGTGGATTACGACACAACTCCGTACAGCAAAATGCCTAAAAAATTCCTGAAGGAGTTCTTTTACGGGACCGGAGCCCGCAAACTGAAATATACGTACATTTCGGGAAACGGCAAGGAGCAGAAGAGGGAGCATGTTTATGAGGGTGTATTAACAACGCTGGAGCGGCGTTATCGAGACACGAGTTCGGAGTTCTTCAAAGAAAAGATTGAAGAATATATGGAGATGAATGTCTGCCCGCAGTGCGGCGGCAAGCGGCTGAAGCCGGAGGTGCTTGCGGTGACGGTCGGCGGAAAGAATATCGCAGATCTTTCGGATTTATCGGTTCGGGAGATCATCGAGTTTATCGATGCGCTTTCTCTGTCGGAAAAAGATGCGATGATCGGAAGGCATATCCTGAAAGAAATTCGGGCAAGGCTCAGCTTCCTGATGGATGTGGGCTTGGATTATCTGACTCTTTCGCGTGCCGCAGCGACGCTTTCGGGCGGTGAATCGCAGCGGATTCGTCTCGCGACGCAGATCGGCTCCAGCCTGCAGGGCGTGCTGTATATCCTGGATGAACCGTCGATCGGGCTTCACCAGAGAGATAATGAAAAACTTCTGGCGACGCTTCGCCATCTGACCAACCTCGGAAACACCTTGATTGTGGTGGAGCACGATGAGGACACGATGTACGCGGCGGATCATATCGTGGATATCGGACCGGGCGCGGGTGTTTACGGCGGAGAGGTCGTTGCGCAGGGAACGGTTGAGGAAATCAAGGCATGCAGGGAATCGCTGACCGGTCAGTACCTGTCCGGGGCGAGGAAGATCGAGGTGCCGAAAAAACGGCGGCCGGGGAACGGAAAGTCCCTGAAGATTATCGGGGCTTCCGAAAACAATCTGAAGAATATCAATGTGGAGATCCCGCTCGGAAAGTTCGTCTGCGTGACCGGCGTTTCAGGCTCCGGGAAGTCTTCTCTGATCAATGAGGTCTTGAATAAAGCGCTGGCAGTTCAGCTCTACAAAAGCAAAGAAAAGCCGGGAAAGCATAAAAAGCTGCTCGGTGTCGAGAACATCGACAAGGTCATCAATATCGATCAGTCCCCGATCGGAAGGACGCCGCGCTCCAATCCGGCGACATATACCGGTGTGTTTACGAACATTCGGGATTTATTCGCGTCTCTGCCGGATGCAAAAATGCGGGGCTTTGAGAAGGGACGGTTCAGCTTTAATATCAAGGGTGGCCGCTGCGAAGCCTGCGGCGGGGACGGAATTATCAAGATCGAGATGCATTTCCTGCCGGATGTTTATGTGCCGTGTGAAGTTTGTCACGGGAAGCGGTACAATCGGGAGACGCTGGAAGTCAAGTATAAGGGAAAGAGCATTTTTGATGTTCTTGATATGGATGTGACGACTGCACTTGGATTCTTTCAAAATCTGCCGCAGATCAAGCGCCATTTGGAAACCCTTGAGCAAGTCGGACTTGGATATATCAAACTCGGACAGCCCTCCACGCAGCTTTCGGGCGGCGAGGCGCAGCGAATCAAACTGGCCTCGGAACTTGCCAGAAAGAGTACCGGCAAAACCGTTTATATCCTGGACGAACCAACGACAGGACTGCATTTTGCTGATGTCGACAAATTGCTGCAAGTACTTGACAAATTGGTGGACGCAGGTAATACTGTAATAGTGATTGAGCATAACCTGGACGTGATTAAACGGGCGGATTATGTGATCGATCTCGGACCGGAGGGAGGCTTCCGGGGCGGCACGATCGTTGCGACGGGAACTCCCGAACAAATTGCCGCCTGCGAAGCATCTTATACGGGAAAATTCTTGAAGAGGATGCTTGAATAAAGGAGAAAAAATGGAACACAATTTGAACGGCGGGATCAATTTAACCATGCTGACGGATTTTTATGAGATCACAATGGCGAACGGATATTTTGAAACCGGCATGGCGGATAACATTGCCTACTTTGACATGTTTTTCCGAACGGTCCCGGACCACGGCGGATTTGCGATCATGGCAGGTCTGGAACAGGTAATCACCTATTTGTCGAACCTGAAGTTTACGGAAGAGGACATTGCGTATTTGAGGAGCAAGAATTCATTCTCGGAAGAGTTCCTTCGCTATTTGGAGAATTTCGAGTTTAAATGTGATGTCTGGGCGGTTCCGGAAGGTACGCCGATCTTCCCGGGTGAGCCGATTGTGACAGTACGAGGCCCGGTCATGCAGGCGCAGTTTGTAGAGACGATGCTGCTTCTTCTGATCAATCACCAGAGCCTGATTGCGACAAAGGCAAACCGGATCGTGAGAGCGGCGCAGGGGCGTCCTGTCATGGAATTCGGAACGCGCCGTGCACACGGAACGGCTGCTGCTGTTTACGGTGCGCGTGCTTCGTATATCGCGGGGTGTGCGGGGACGGCCTGCACGATTTCCGACCGAGACTACGGCGTAAAGGCGCTCGGAACCATGGCGCACAGCTGGGTACAGATGTATCCGAGTGAATATGAAGCGTTTCTCCGGTATGCGGAAATTTATCCGGATAACTGCACTCTTCTGGTGGACACCTATAATGTACTGAAAAGCGGTGTTCCGGCAGCAATCCGGGTGTTTAAGGAACTGAATCCGAAGGCAAAAGGGATCCGGATTGATTCGGGCGATATGACTTATCTGACCCAGCAGGCGAGAAAAATGCTGGATGAAGCGGGCTTGCCGGAGTGTAAAATTGTGGTATCCAATTCTTTAGATGAATATATTATACGCGATGTTATCCAGCAGGGAGCCTGCATCGATTCTTTCGGCGTAGGCGAGAGACTGATCACGGCGAAATCGGAGCCGGTGTTCGGCGGAGTGTATAAGCTTTGCGCACTGGAGACGGGCGGGGAGCTGATCCCGAAGATTAAGATCTCGGAGAATACCGAAAAGATTACCAATCCGGGCTTCAAGGAGATCTACCGTTTCTTCGATAAGACGACCGGAAAAGCGATTGCGGATGTGATCACACTGGCGGACGAAGAGGCACCGGATGGGGAAGAGTACGAAATCTTCGATCCGAATGCCGTGTGGAAGCGGAAGAAGATTACGAATTTCCGCGCGAAAAAATTAAAAGAACAGATTTTCAAGGACGGAAAACTCGTTTATGAGCTTCCGGATATTGAGACAATTCGGAAGCATTGCAGCGAACAGGTGGATACGCTGTGGCCGGAAATCCTCCGCTTTGAGAATCCGCAGAATTATTTTGTTGATCTTTCTCACAAGCTTTGGGAACTGAAAAACCAGCTTCTCGAGGAGCACAGTGAAGAATAAAGACGCATAGAAAAACAGCAGGGAGGGTAAACATGGCACTGATTACGACAAAGGAAATGTTTGCGAAAGCATTGGAGAGTGATTATGCGGTCGGCGCTTTCAATGTGAATAACATGGAGATCATCCAGGGAATCGTGGATGCCGCGAAAGAAGAGCGTGCTCCGCTGATTCTGCAGGTTTCCGCAGGAGCAAGAAAATACGCGCGGCCGGCCTATCTTTTGAAATTGGTCGAAGCGGCGATCCTTGATACAGGCCTGGATATCGCGCTTCATCTGGATCACGGTGAGGATTTTGAAATCTGTAAGAAGTGTGTCGATGACGGATTTACCTCGGTCATGATCGATGGAAGCAAACACGAATTTGAAGAGAATATCCGGCTTACAAAGCAGGTTGTTGAGTATGCCCACGCGCACGGTGTAGTCGTGGAAGCAGAGCTCGGAAAACTGGCGGGTGTGGAAGACAATATCCGAGTAGATGCGCGTTCGGCGACTTTTACGGTGCCGGAGGAAGCGGCGGAGTTTGTCGAGAGGACCGGCGTGGACTCTCTGGCGATCGCCATTGGGACCAGTCACGGGGCGTACAAGTTTAAGGGCGAACCGTACCTGGATTTTGAGCGCTTGAAAGAGATTCATCAGCTGATTCCGCAGACGCCGCTTGTACT